>JAEUHE010000150.1 GCA_016793885.1 Verrucomicrobiales bacterium | reverse complement strand
GGGACATCTTTGGGAGGGCCTGGTGGTTTTGTGTCCTATTCGTCGGGGGCTTACTCCCAGGGATTTCGAGGACACTACACTAGCGCTGCCCCCGAATCGCGCTAGCTTCTGCACCAACCCCTGTGCAAGGGAGCAACAAACCTATATGAGCAGGAACGAAAATCCGGTTGGATTGGTGGTCGGAGGTTCGGGTGGAATCGGATCGGCTTTGGCGGCCCGGTTGGTGCGCAGCGGTTGGCAGGTCATCATCGCCGCTCGCGACGAAGGTCGGCTGCAATTAGCTGCTGCGGATTCGGGAGCCATCACACGGACCGTGGATGCCCGGAACAGCGCTGAGGTCGACAGTTTGGTCCAATCCGTAACCGATGAATTCGGCCGACTCGATGGCGCCGTGAACTGCGTTGGATCCATCCTCCTGAAGCCCGCCCATCTCGTCAGCGATCAAGAGTTCACCGATACAATCACCATCAACCTCCTGACCGCATTTTATCTCCTGCGGGCTTCGGCTCGAGTCATGATGAAACAATCCGAGGGAGGAAGCATCGTCCTCTGTTCCTCCGTTGCCGCCCAGCGCGGGCTAATCAACCATGAGGCCATCGCAGCAGCCAAGGCGGGTGTCGAGGGATTGGCACTCGCCAGCGCAGCGAGCTATGCCCGGTTTGGGATTCGCGTGAACTGCGTCGCTCCGGGACTCACCCGCACCAACCTCACCCGGACCTTCACACAACACGAGTCCGTCGCCAAAGCCTCCGCGGCCCTACATCCCCTGGGCAGGATTGGAGAAGGGTCTGAAGTCGCCTCGGCCATTCAGTGGCTGCTCGACCGTGAACAGAGCTGGGTTACCGGCCAAGTGATCGGCATCGATGGCGGACTCGGACATCTCCAAGCCCGAGGCTGACTCCGCGGGCCTGGCGAGATGGCGGCCGGGCTACTTGCCGGTGACCATGAACCGAAGCCACCGGGTGCGCAACTCGCGCGCTCCCAGAATGGGCCAAAACCAGAAGTTAAACAGCGCCGCCACCGCCAACGGTGTGAAGGTCAAAATGCTCAACCCCTGACGCAGCCATTCTGAAACACCGTTCGGGTCGGAGGGAGCGACGCCCAGTCGGCGGAACATCAGGAAGACTACCAGAATGGTGGTCACATTGGTGATGACCGTCGGCCAGAGGGAGGGGATACGGTTGCGAACCAGGGAAAGCAGGGTGGTCCAAAACACAAACTGGGTTTCGAAAAATCCGTAGGCGAGCATGCCCACGAACATACCGGTCGGCAGCAGTTGGCGCTCCGACCGGAGGAATTCGAGGGCGAGCGGCCCGATCGGGACAGCCGCCAGCGCAAGAACGAGGAAGGTGAGGGTTTGCATCCAGAGCCGAGGCCAGAGGAGCTGGCGCAAGGCCTCGGTATTCTGCAGCTTCCCCAGCTGCCCCACCAAGGGCCACTTAACCGAACACCAGACCAGGGCCATGCTCGAGATTAATTGAGTCACCTGGGCCGTGAGCCCATAGCTGGACGTGACATTCAATCCGAGGTAATGGGAACAAATCAGGGTATTGGCGCGGGTGGCCAGGTAGACACTCAAAAACTGCAGCCCCGTACGCCAGCTGTTCGGCCAAAGTACGGCGAGCAGCGACTCCGACGGCACCGTGGACGGGGGCACTCCCAGAAAGGCGAGGCATCGACGTTTGGAGAAGCTCCGATGCACGGTGCTTGAGATGAGTCCCGCCACCGGAAGCGCCATCAATCCCCAACCCGCGATCAAGAACCCGGACGCCAGCACGAGTCGCAAGGCGTAGGCGATCGCTGCGATCCGAGCGCTCGGCAGGACCTGATTCAAGCCGCGCAGGTAGGTGTTCCACCATCCGGCATAGATCTCCAAAACCGAGGCTCCGAGAACCAGCCCCCAGGCGGTCCAGGTCAACTCGGGATGCGAAGTCTCCTGCACCCGTGACGCCACGGTCAGAGAGCCTACAATCCCAATCACGACCAGAGCGGCCAAGGAGAGGACTAAGAATAAACGCTGCGTTGAATGGAGCAGCTGCCACAGCAAGGCCCGATTGGGCTGCCCGCCGGCCGGCGTCTCCACCAATCCCTCCGCCTTGAGATGCGTCGCTCCGGCCATCGCATAGGAAACATTCCGTCCCACCGAGGGGGAGAAGCCAAAATCAAAGAGAATCACCAGGCTGCTCAGCTCCATGAACACCCAATACATCCCCAGATCGTTTCCCCCCATGATCTCGGGCCGGAGGACCAACGGGAGCAAGATGAGGCCGGAGGCCACCCGCAGTCCTTGGAAGGCCCAGGACCACAGAACCGGAGAATGCAGCAGACGGTGAAAGCGAGGATTGGTGGGGGTGGCGGTCAAAGTTAAAGTTTCAACTCTTTAGTCGGTTCGGCACGAACAATCCTGGGAGAGCAACCGCCAGGCGGTCAAGGCTGGGTGTCAGCTGTCCTGTTCTGGGACAGGATTTCGCGACTGATCCCGCAACGCAGTTCGACACCCCGCCGCCGCCCGAGTTCAATCCTTCTTCGCTAAGGATCAGGAATTAATCGCTTTACAGAGGATTCAAATCGATCGACATTCAGAGGCAGAATCGAGCATTGCATGGGTGTTTCTCAAACCAGTCCAGCGGGCGCGTCAGGGTTTTCCGAAACCCAATCTCCAGCCCATGTTCCTTACCACATCGATCCCTCGAACCGGTTTCACTGGTATGAGAATCATTGGAAACGCATCGCCCTGGAACTCCTGCTCCGTCACGTCTCGCCCGCGGGCCGAACGGTGCTCGATTACGGCTGCGGCCGGGGAGAAACGCTCGACATCTTTAAACACTCCGGATTCAGCGTCACCGGCACCGATACCGATCCGGAGTGCGTGCGCCTGGCGTCGAGCTTTGGAAAGTCAGTGCTGCTCCAGCCCGAAAGAGCGGTGGAACAGTTCGGAAAGAAGAGCTTTGACCTGGTCACCTGCTTCCACGTCCTCGAGCATGTCCCCTGCCCGGTTCAAACCCTGAACGATATCGCATCGATCGCGAAGGAGCACGTGCTGCTCGCCGTGCCCAACCTGCGGCAACTACGCTGGATCGGCACACGCAAGATCGACCTGGCCTGGGTGAACGAGGGACATATGCAGGCGTGGGACCACTGGCACTTTCTAAATCTGGCGCAGCGCTTCTGCGGACTCGAGCTAGTGGAATGGGGCTTCGATGCCACCATCCTCCCCGGAGTCAGCGAACTAGCGGTCAAGATCGGCGGAAACGATCTCGCGATCAAGCTGGAGACCGGCCTGTTCCGAAAACTCTTTCCCTTCCACGGAATCTCGGTGCTCGGACTATTCCGCGTGAAGCGCTGAAAGCGACGAACAGAATCCAGATCCAATCCAACCCACGGTTCATTCACGGATGGAAGCCCCCTCCAGAACATCGCCGCTGAAGGTCGCGTGGTTCAGTTATTTTCCCATCGAGTGGCTCGATGGGCTCCCGCCCGAGTTGCAGTCGTTGCCCCGAATGCATCCCGCCACCTGGCAGCGGGTGCTGATCGCCGAACTGCAGAAGGATCCCACTCTGGAGCTGCACGTGCTGGTGCTCCGCAAGCAGTTTCCCCGGACGCTTTCCTTCCAACAGGGCAACACCACCTTCCACTGCCTGAAGGTTCCCGGCGGGTTCCGTGCGCCGTCCCTGTTCTGGCTCGACACGTGGTCGGTGTCGCGCGCCTTGCGTCGAATCCAACCGGACCTGGTTCATGCCTGGGGCACGGAGAACGGCGCCGCGTTGATCGCTGCGCGACTGCGCTACCCCGCTCTCGTCACCATGCAGGGGATCATGGGATGGATGAAGGAACTCGGAGTCGCCAATTCCTACCAGCGCTTCGCCGCCCGGCTCGAACCGGGCAGTCTGCGGCGCGCCACCGATGTCTCGGCCGAGTCCAGCTTCGCCATCGGATACCTCGGAGAACGTTACCCCCACCTTCAGCTCCGGCATATTGAGCACGCCCCCGCCTGGGGCTTCCACCAGATGGCCCGCAAGCCTGAGTTGTCACCGCTGCGTCTTATCTCGATCAGCACTCTTGGCCATGCGAAGGGAACCGACGTTCTGCTCCAGGCGTTGGAGCCACTTTGCAGCCAGCTGAAATTCCGGGTGGTGCTCATCGGCGGAGCGCCGCCCGAGGTGTTGGAAATCTATCGACAGCAGACCTCCCCGGAGCTCTGGTCCCGGATTGAGTTCAAGAACCACCTGACCTCCGCAGAGATCGCCACCGAGCTGAGTCGTGCCGCCCTGATGATCTACCCGACCCGAGCAGACAACAGCCCCAATGCGGTGAAGGAGGCGGTGGTCACGGGACTGCCGGTGGTCGCCAGTGCGATTGGCGGGATCGTGGACTATGTAATCCCCGGAGAGAACGGGTTCTTGTTTCCTTCCGGCGATGTGGCCGCTTGTCGCCAAGCAATCGAAAACGCTCTTGCTCACCCTACCTTGTCGAAAGGGCTCATCGACGAAGTGGTGCTCGCACGGTCGCGCGATCAGCTGTCCCCCGCAACCATGGCGAGGAAATTTCGTGATGCCTACGCCGACATTGCCAGCCGGCGAGGCGCCGGAGCCAGGGTGGTGTAGGTGCTCCCGCGTCCGGGGACGCGGGAGCTATGGACTGCGGTGGCACGACACCGCTTTTCCTTCACGCCAACCCATCCCCTCGAACCCACGCACTCAACATAGGCGCACCAGCAGCCACTCCGTCGGAACCTAGCCTCACCGCCTTCTCGATTCGGCCCTCGCTGAAGCCCACGCCAAGCCCAACAAACACGCCGCCATCGCGGGAAGCAGGGAGGGCTCAGGAATGGCCAAACTAAAGTTGCCATACCGACTGACGACGCTGCCTGTCCCAGCGGATCGGGTTTGTAGATGTAGTTCTCCCGGCCCACCCCCAAAGTCCCTTGATAAGTCAGGGATCCCTGCGTCGAAGCAGCCCTGATCGCACTCAACATCACCAAGCAAAGGAAGAATGTTTTCATGGTGAGTCCTCGATAGTCCGGGAGCCTGGTCAATTCACCCGTTTTACTCTCAGGAAAACGGTTAATAAAGCCATATCCAGGAGACGGGTGTGATTCCAATTGGGTGAAGCCCGTAAGGAAATCGTCACCCAGGTAGGGAGAGACTCTGTCGAGCCCATGAATGCCCGAGGTGCGAACGAATTTGATGAGCCTCGGCGAAGAGCGTTGATGGGGGGTCGAGGACGAAAGGCCTTATCGGGCTGACCCCTTGTGTTGCAGGGGAGCATGGGGCCCTTATGGGCTTGACGACATCAGAACTATAACCTCAATCGGATCGACCTTCGATCAAGTCTCTCCCTACCTTGGTGATGTTTTCCTGACGAGGTTCACCCGGAAGCACCCACCCCCCTCAAACCACACCCCAAGTTTGAACTCGCCCCACGAAACCGCGGCAGGCAGCTTTCTTCCGTTTCATGTCCTCAGCGAGGACTTCGGTTCGTCGATCTGTGACGACCGAATCGGATCAACCACAGCGCCAAACACCGCAGCCCCACTCCAACATGAGCGACAAACCCTCAAAACGCCCCGCCAAGAAGGCCGCTAAACCCGCCGCCAGCATCGTCTGGTTCGAAATCCCCGCCGACAAACCGGAGCGAGCCAAGAAGTTCTACGAGCAATTGTTCGGCTGGAAGATCACTCCGTTCCCCGGGATGACCGACTACTGGCATATCGATACTGGGGGCGACGATGCCTCCCCCGATGGTGGCCTCATGTCACGTAAGTACCCCGGACACCCGATCACGAGCTATGTCTGTGTCCCCTCTGTGACTCGACACATGGCGAAGGTCAAGAAGCTCGGGGGCCGGGTCTGCTTGCCCAAAACCCCAGTACCAGGAATGGGTTACCTTGCGATTTGTGAAGATACGGAGGAGAATACCTTCGCCCTGTGGGAACCGAACCCCAAAGCCAAATAGACCGAAGCGCAACGAACGAACGCACAACGCAAACTTTTATGAGCGAACCCACCAAGAACGGTTGCATGCTAATCTTTCGCAGCAACGACTGGTACAAAGGACTTTCCCCGGAGGAGATGCAACAGGTCGCCGATCACTGGATGGCTTGGTTCAAAGGCCTGATGGACGACGGCCGGGCTGTCGCCGGCAATCCCCTGGAACCCGGCGGTCGAATCGTCGCCGAGAGGAATGGCCGCGTGGTGACCGATGGCCCTTTCGCCGAATCCAAGGAAACCATCGGCGGATATTTCCTTCTGAAGGTGAATACCCTCGAAGAAGCCGTCGCGATCGCCCAACAATGCCCGGGCCTTCCCTACGGCATTCGAGTCGAAGTACGCCCCGTGGCCGCGGAATGCCCGCTGGTGCGCGAGGTTTACTCCGAACCCGTTCACGCCAAAGTCTAAATGAAATACCTACCTACTATCGCTGGAGTGTTGCTCGGGCTGCTCTTCGTCGCCTCCGGCATCGTCGTGCTGTTCAAGCTCGTCCCCATGCCACCGCCACCCGAAGGCACCCCAGCGGGTCACTTTATGACCGCCTTCGCACCCACCGGCTACCTCACCTTCGTCAAGGCATTGGAGGTCATCGGGGGAATCCTGGTGGCGATACCTAAAACCCGGAACCTAGGCCTCTTGGTCCTGGGCCCGATCATCGTCAATATTTTGGCTTTTCATGCCTTCGTCATGAACGGAGCCGGGCTGTTCGATCCGCCCATCTTGATCCTGAGCGCCCTCGCCCTCTACCTCCTCTGGGTCGGACGAAAGGCATTTGCAGGTTTAGCCGCTTAGCTTTCAAAAGGGATGTGTTAGCCCAGGAAAAAGCAGGGCGCCGCCGATCACCGACGACGGCGCGACCTGACCCATCCGAACACGACAGCAGCCGCCACCGCGCTGAGGTACGTGGGCTCTGGAACGGGGATGATGGCGAAGGCTCGCAAGTTGACTGCCATATTCCCTGTGCCGAGAACAGGAGTTCCGTCACGAGTAATGCCGCCCAACACATGCTTAAAATGCTCGGACGCCCCTCGCACCAAGGCGTCCTTCCACTGAATGATGACGCCGCCGTCGTTTTTCCAGGCTCTCAGCTGGAGGGTCACTGTATCTCCGCCAAAGGTATCAGGGATCTCCAGCTTGGCCTTCCCGAAAATTAATCCTGCTGTGTTTCCTGATCGAAAAGTAGTTAAGGATCCGGGCACTGGCTTGAGGCTATCACCCCCAGAGCCCGAGAGGGGCGAGTACCACAGCTGAGCGCTGTAATCAGCGCCAGCAAGCCTCTCACAACAGGCGAGATACTGCTCTTGCGTCGCACCTCCTGGATACACCTCCATCAAATTCAAAAAGACATACTTCTCCTTGCCGGTTCCGCCCGTGTTTTGGTACGAGAGCGAGCCGTTGACCTGGGCAGACATCCCGAGGGCAGACCAGGCTAGAAGGCAAAGGCAACATAACGTTTTCATAACAGATTTTCGGTAGATGAGTTGGAAGAAAGTCTCGGTTGATCGCTGGCTTGGTGGCGCATGAGAACGGGTTAAATCCCACTCCAAAGAGTGAATCCAATAGCGGTGTTGAACCAACTTAATGATCGATTTCAAAAATGTCAATTTTCAGGAAAATCTCAGCGCAAGCCGAACGAGAGTAGCAACAATGACAAGAATGATTGCGATTGCGGATACCTGGCGAAAACCGGCCGATGATACCAGCCCAAGGTGCATTTCCATTGACTCCCCGGGAATCCAAAACAAAGTAGGCTCCACCAATGACACTACTGTCGTCGAAAACTCTGGGTGCCGCCGTCGGCACGATGGCTCTAGCACTGCTGGCCTTCTCCAGTCAGGCCGCAGAGCCGGCCTCCAAAGGTCCTAACTACTTTCAAGACGACTTTCCCTTCCAAGGGGCCTGCATCACGGCCAAGGGCCCCGGAACCAACGTGGCCATGAAGGGATTCGCCATCCGGGTGGGGAAGGACGCCAACCTGCTTTGGGATACCGATCTCCTCCGCATGGCGGCAGGCTGGACCGGCGGCTACATCACCGGCAAAGGGGTGGTGTACAACGCCTCGCATGGCGAACACCCCTCAATCGTCGGAACACAGGCGTTCGGCACCCGACCTGAGCCCGGGTGGGCTAACGCCCAGGGACAGTTCGTCGACCCACGCCCCGAGCCGTTCGGTCCCCTGCCCGCCTCGGATTGTCGCTGGGATGGCATGCATGTGCAGGGCATGAACGTGGTGCTCGCCTATACAGTGCTCGACACCCCGATCTTGGAGCAGCCCTCCAGCATCCAGGCCGACGGACAGGTGGGATTCATCCGCAGTTTTCAAGTCAAGACCGCAGCCCACGACCTCAAAGCCTCCATCGCTGTGCTGGAGAACGCGACTTCGACCGCTTTCGGCAACGGCATCCAGCTGGTGGCGGGAACCAACGCCCTCACCGCTCAACTGGTGCAGGCCCCTCCGGGTGTGAAACTGGCTCAAGAGGCAAACTCGCGGGTGGTGCTCACGATCCCGAAAGGAACGAAGGACGCGGTGTTCAGTGTCGTGATCTGGGGTGGATCGCCGGACAATGCGGCCAAGTCCGCCGCCCTGGCGACCCAAACTAAGCCCGCCGTTTTCGATGTTTCTCAAGGCGGGCCGACCCACTGGCCCGAGCCCGTCGTCGTTAAGGGAGCGCTGAACACCAGCGCCACTCCCGACGGCGCCTACGCGACCGACTCGATCACCGCCCCAACCCCCAATCCCTGGAACCGTCGCGTTCGCTTTGGAGGCATGGATCTCTTTGCGGATGGAAAGCGAGCCGCTTTGTGCACCCACGAAGGAGACGTCTGGATCGTGGATGGACTCGACGAGAAGCTCGAGAATCTGAAATGGAGACGGTTTGCTTCGGGACAGTACGAGACCTTGGGCCTGGCCATCGTGAATGACGTGATCTACACCTCGGGACGCGACCAAATCACGCGCTACCACGATCTCAACGGCGATGGAGAAGCGGATTACTACGAGAACTTCAACAATGAGATCATGTCCACCGAAGGGTTCCATGAGTTCGTGTTCGATCTCCAAACCGACAGCGAAGGGAATTTCTATTTCGCGAAGGCCAATCCGGTGAACAGCGGGGGCGGCGGATTCGGCAATAACGCTCGGACGCCGGGCAACGGAACCGTGTGCTCCCACTCGGGTGGATTTTTCAAGGTCAGCAAGGACGGAAAGCGATTCGAGATCGTGGCCAGCGGACTGCGCGCCCCGAACGGCATCGGAGTTAGTCCCTCCGGACAGCTCACCGCCAGCGATAACGAGGGCACCTGGGTGCCGTCCACCCCGATCCACTGGATCAGTAAGCCTGGACAATTCCTGGGGGTGATCAATCGGCTCACGCCCAAAGCCCTGGCTGATACCTATGTTCCTCCCCTCGCCTGGCTCTCCCACAACGATTACGACAATTCGGGTGGCGGACAGATCTGGGTCACGAGCAAGCAGTGGGGCCCCTTCGAAGGTGAACTCCTGCACGAATCCTATGGCAAGTCTCGAATCTTCCTGGTGCTCAAGGAGCAGACCGCCAACGGTCTGATGCAAGGAGGCGTGGTGCGCTTCCCGCTGAAGTTCACCTCTTCGTGCATGCGCGCCAAGTTCGGTCCGAAGGATGGACAGTTGTATGTCGCCGGCCTCAGCGAATGGCAGAGCAACGCGGCACGGCCTACTGGATTTGACCGGGTGCGCTATACCGGAAAGAAAGTGTATTCGGTGCGTGGATTGAAGGTCGTTAACGGCGGCGTGCAGCTCACGTTCACGGAGCCGCTCTCCCCTGAGAGCGTCGCGGATCTCCAGAACTGGACGGGAAAACGCTGGAACTACGAACGCGCCGAACACTACGGATCGCCGGAGTTCACCCTGACCAAAGACGACAAAGGCAACTGGGTGAAAGGTCGGGAAACCATCACGATCACCAAGGCGCAGCTGTCGGGGGATGCCCGCACGGTGACCGTGGACATCGCGGACTTCAAGCCGGTGATGCAGCAGTTCCTTAAGTGGAACCTCCAGGCGGCCGACGGCACGCCCGTCGCGCAGGAGATCCAGCACACCGTCCATGTGATTCCCTGACGATTCAGACCCAGCGACGCAGCCACTCCCAGGCCTCGGCCTGCATCTCGCCATTGAACTCGTGAGGCGTGTCGTAGAGTCGTGTTCGACAGTGGTCCGCCGCACCCGCCTTGGTGTAGCAAGCATTGAGCTTCGCGAAACTGGCCTTCACACCATCCAGGTGAAAGAGCGCATCCTTCGAACCGTTGATTACCAGGAGCGGCGTCGGCATCGCCAGCGACGCCACATCCGGATAGTCCAAATGCTGATAAAGCCCCGGCACGACTTTGGTGAACCCAATCGTGTTGCGGATGTGCTTGTGGAGCTGCCAGGGAAACGAAGCCATCCACCCTACCACCACCGCGGCGCGAATGCGATCATCCAAGGCCGCCAGATGGCAGGACCGCAATCCTCCCACCGATAATCCGACGCACCCAATTCGACGCGGATCCACATCGGGACGGGACAGGAGATAGTCGACGGTCCGGATATCGTCCCAGAACATCACCCCCGGCCAAGTAAACCCGGCAGAATAGATCGTGCGCCCCACCAGTTGCTCGTTCTGTCCGGCCCGGGCATTGAACGCCTGAATGCGCTCTTTCGATAGCGTCGAGGGTCGATCCCGCCAATCTGCTGGATCCCCATCGAGCATCAGGCGTCGTTCGCCCCAGTAGAACATGTCGATCACCACCACGATATAACCCTGGCGAACGAGTTCGATCGCGATCGACTTGCCGCCGTAGTAATCCTTACGAAAGTCCTGGAGTGCTGGATTCTCCTCGGGCAGCGCCACGATTTTCTCCTTTCCCCAGAGATAAAACCCTCCGTGATCGTGGAGCGCGACAATGGCCGGGGCAGGCAGAGGAACATTCTTCGGAACGAGCACAAAAGCGGGGACCCGAACATCGGGAGTCGTGTTGAACTTCACCCGTTCTCGATAATAGTCACCACAATCGATTCGCTCCGTCGTTTCGGCTGCAGGCGAACAGGAAGGAGGAGAATAGTGCAACAGATCCAGCAGCTTGCCACGCGCTGTCTTCTTCCATTTCCGAACCGAACGAAACCTCGAGTTGAGAAAAGAGAGTGGGAATTCCCCGTGGATCGCCTGGCTGTTCACGAACGGGAATAGGGATCCGATATCTGCTCCGGCGGGATCCGATCCCGCCGGAGCAGATGCGGCAAAGGCTTGGAGTTGCGTCGGCCCGCCTCCCGCTACGAAAAGCGACCCGAGGCTGGCGGTAACCGAGGCACGAAGAAAGCCACGGCGATCGAGACCTTCCGAATCCGATCGATCCTGCGTTCTACCTTCGACGGAGGATGATTCAGTCCTGGCTGGGAAGGTTGGCAAGCCACTGGAGTGATACGCGATCGGTTTCATGGAAAATTTGTGAGCGGAACCCACTGGAGAATAGGTGTTCGAACCAGCTCGTCGTGGAGTTCGCCTCGCGTTATCGGCAATGCATCGCCACACGTCAAGCCTCACGCGACCAACCCCGCTTTTGGAGTGCGTGCAGCCCCCTGCCGCTTTGGTTCCCCCAACGGAGTTGGCCCCCTTCGTTCTCCCCCCCCCACTACCGACCCCGGAGGCGATGGAAACTTCGAGTGAGGTCAGGAGATCCGACCACCGAATACTCACCGTTCGCGAGTTGAACTCCAGCCCGTGGAGACCATCCCCACCGAAATTACTTTCAAGGGACTCCTGAAGAGATCCTCGAGAGCAAAGGGCAGAGTCTTGCTCGAGAGCCCTTTCATGAGAGGCTGGTTAAGAAGGCCGGTGTTCAACACCGCAGCCAACATGCCACAGCCGGGAGCGACGAACAATGACATGCGGCAAAGGCGACGCAATCGTGGTTCAGGCCTTCAGCTCCTAAGGGAGGGATGGAGTCGCTAACTCTGAAAAGGAGAATGAAGGGCCCGCCGGACTCCAGCACCAAGGGTGCGTCCAATACCAGCCTGGGGTGGAGCCCCAGGAAACGGTGCACCTTGATAAAGAGGGCTGAAAGCCCGCCCCATCCTTGATGGCCACGACCTGTACATATCGCTCTCCTATTCACGCGATCAATCCCCCCGCCTCGACAACCTAAGCATCCCAGCGATTCCAAATCCGACCAGCAGGATTGCCGAAGGCTCGGGCACAATAGCCAAACTGAAGTGCGACAACTGGCGGAAGAGGCTACTGTCCCCGAGCTGTGGGGAACCGTCCCGATCGACCCCAGCAAGCACGTGATTTATAGGAAGCGAAGCCCCTCTCTCTGTTGCCAAATCCCATTGTGAGATAGTTCGTCCCTCATTGTTCCACACGCGCAGCTGAAGAGTGACTCTATCGCCGCCGAACGTGCCCACGATGTCCAACTTTGACTTCCCGACGATCAGCCCAGCGGTAGCCCCTGTTCTGAAGTACACCTGCGAACCAGCAATCGGCCGAAGCGAGGATTCACCGGCGTCAGCCTTGGGAGCATACCAGAGCTCGGCGGTGTAGCCGATGCCCTCGACCTTCTGAAACCCGGCGTAATCCTCAAGTGCGCCTCCCCTCTTGGGCACGGTGGGATGGAGCGGATCCGGCTGAAAGACATAGGCTGGGCGAAAGTTGAGCTGTCCAATTTGGTAAGTGAGTGAACCTTGCGCGAACCCGTCCACCAACGCTGCGAGGCCACAACTGAAGGTCAAAAGGATAGCTTTCATAAGGGAGGCGACCGTTGCATCGACCGCTCCGATGTCTTGAGCAATACAACATCGTGCTACCCAAAGCAACCCTACGTCATGGGCTGGAAGCGATGGGTATGATTGTTCCCCGCTGAAGGGGATCCTCACTTCTTCGCCTGAGTTCCTGAGGCCGAAGCCGAGAACCCGCAGGGTTCAAAGAAATTAGCCGGGGCGTGGAGCGAAGCGACACCCCCGGTCTGCCGGCTCCCTATTCAACAGCACCCTGAAAGGTGTGCCACTCGTCCGCGAACGGACTGATGAATTGCTTGGTTTCCTTGAGTCGGGTGCCGCAAGTCTCAGAAGCCGGTGGCATCGCTGCGCGATGCTCCGTACTGTTAACGGTTCCGGGGGTGCGAGCACCCCCGGCTACATCTCTTTGAACCCTGCGGGTTCGGGCCCGGCCGACAAAGTGAGAAAAACCGGCGTTACCCAACTTGTTTGGCCTCCATTTTTCGATCGTGACATGGGCCCCCAATCCAAAGCAGATTCATTCGACACGGCGTAAGCCGTGTGGCACACCGCCAGTGTGGCGAAATGGCAGACGCACGGGACTTAAAATCCCGGGGCCTTAAACAGCCGTGCGGGTTCGAGTCCCGCCACTGGCACCAGCCTTCGCTCGAACATCGTGAGAGCAAGGCTGCCACGTCGTAGCTTCAGCGAAGACGGGCTTCGACGAACATCCTTTGATGCTACGGCTTGGCAAGCCAGCCAAACCTAGGCCTACGGCATAGACGAAACTTCGCTCGAACATCATGAGAGCAAGGCTGCCACGTCGTAGTCCTACGAAGACGGGCTTCGACGAACATCCATTGGTGCTACGGCTTGGCACGCCAGCCTAAATTAGGCCTGCGGCTCAATTTGCCATTCGCTCGAACATCGTGAGAGCGAAGGCTGCCACGTCGTAGTCCTCCGAAGACGGGCTTCGACGAACATCCATTGATGCTACGGACATGGGCAGCCGTCCTCCATAGCTTTAGCGAAGGAGGAAGCCAGCCTAAATTAGGCCTGCGGCTCAATTTCCCCTTCGCTCGAACATCATGAGAGCAAGGTTGCCACGTCGTAGTTCTAAGACGTCAGGATAGCGCGATCAGGGCGGTCGTTTCTACCGGTGGGGTGACTCGGCTCGAACCTTGGCCGGATGCTTGACGCGCGGCCGCCGGATACTCTGACCGAGATCGGGCCTTCGAAGTCCCCCTCGACTTCGAATCCTCACCGGTCGACGGTGGCGAGCGGATTCATACAGAGATCGGATGATACGCACGTCAGCTAACCCCTCGAATCCAGACGGCCCGGGTTCCCGGTCATTCAGAATGCAGTCAGAAAAGTAGAGAATCTCCGGCCCGAATTGGTCGCTTAAAGCATAGCTGCGGCGCTTTGTCCGATCCGCCACCGTAAGTTCCATCTCCATAGGTTGGGAATACTCATAGCCGTGCTTCAATCTCAGCAGCCCCTTGGTTCCGACGACGACATATTCGGCAGCGTCAGCGGCTCCAAAGCTGGTGGTGAAGCTGGCCAACCGATTCTGAGGAAACTGCATGATGGCGGTCGTCATCTCATCCACTTCCCGAAACCGTGGATCGTCGTTCTTGGCAGTGACCGCAATCACTTCGGTCGGCTCCGACCTAAAGAGATACCGCGCGGCGTTGATACAATAAATCCCGATGTCGTAAAGGGTTCCGCCCCCGAGAGCTTTCTGGAGGCGGACATTCCCTGCCTTCACTTGCATGGTGAACACGGACTGGAAAATACGAAGCTCGCCGATCCGTCCTTCCTGAAGAAGTCGGATAGCTTCCAGATTGGTTCGTTCAAAGTGCAAACGATACGCGGTCATGAGCTTTACCCGGTTCGTTTTGCACGCCCGGATCATGTCCTGGCAGTCGGATTCGGTGACCGCGAGCGGCTTCTCACAGAGGACATGAACGCCCGCCTCAGCGGCCCGGATAGCGAACTCGCGGTGTAAGCTGTTGGGCAGCGCAATATACACGGCATCGACGCTACCGCTCTGCATCAGCCGGTCCAGCTGATCGTAGTGGCACGCGTGTGGCACGTGATAATGCTTGGCCAGATGGCGGAGCTTCTTGGGGTCATCCGAGACCAGAGCGACCAGCTCGGAGTTTTTCTCGGCATTCTGGAAGCCCGGCAGCACGGCCCCCTGGGTAATGTCCCCCAGGCCAATCACCGCATAACGAATCTTGCCACGCTGAGGAGATCGTTTTCGTTTCATAATCAGATCAATGAAGTCACAGAGCGCCGGACAGCCACGCGATTACTCTCTAAGGAGTTTGTCGACTCCTGACGGTTGCAAGCATCGCCCGCTCAGCGACGCCGCTTGCGGACGGGATCACCAACCCAGCCGCACGTGGCAGCAACCTCCAGCACAGTTCGTGCCGCCGTGCTGGAGCCACTCTGGGACGGAGCAGCTCACAATGTGCACAGTGGAGTGCATTCAGCCGCGGCGAAACGCATGGCTTCCTAGCCCATGGACGCTGGCCGAGGCAGTTGGGGCGGGCACGATTCCGGCTCTGACGCCGTGTCTTATTTTAACCCTGAATTGAAAGTGAGACGGCACAGACAATGTCATCCGCAGGCCGATCGGCAGCAGTACGACGAACGGCCTATCCGCCCAATAAATCGCTATGAAGGCCATCGTATTCCACAAGCCCAAGGACATGCGGTTCGAGCATGTTCCCGACCCCGTTCTCAAAGCAACCGACGACATCATTCTCCGTGTCACGTCTACCGCAATCTGCGGCTCGGATCTCCATATCTATAACGGATTCCTGCCCCAGAAGCGTCCCATGGTCATGGGCCACGAATTTATGGGCTTGATCGAGGAAACTGGCTCCGCCGTGCTCAATTTGAAGAAAGGCGACCGAGTCGTGGTTCCCTTTCCGATAGCCTGCGGCAGTTGTTTCTTCTGCGGTCACGACCTACCGGGGCATTGCGAGAATTCCAACCCGGACAAGTATGGTCCTGAGGGAGGGCTCTTGACCGACAAAGGTGGAGCTCTGTTCGGCTACACCGATCTGTATGGAGGTTATGACGGCGGGCAAGCGGAGTATGTACGCGTGCCCTATGCTAACTTTGGTCCCCGGCGAGTGCGCTCGGAACTGACGGATGAGCAAGTGCTGTTCTTGACCGATATCTTTCCGACGGGGTACTCCGCGGTGGACTGGGCTAGCCTTCAGGGTGGCGAGACGGTGGCAGTCTTCGGTTCCGGACCGGTCGGACTCATGGCGCAGAAATGCGCCTGGCTCAAAGGAGCGGGCCGGGTCATCGCTCTCGATGGACAAGAGTATCGACTAGCCATGGCGCGAAAGTCTGCCCATGCGGAGACCATCAACATTCATGACGGTGACTGCGTGGAAAAGATCCGCTCCATGACGGACGGCCGTGGAGCGGACGTTTGCATCGATGCGGTCGGACTTGAAGCGGAAAGATCCACCCTAGAGAAGGTGACTAATGTTCTCCACGCACAGGCCGGAACGATCAACGCACTCAGACTGGCGGTGAGCGCGGTGCGCCGAGGCGGTGTCGTGAGCGTGGTGGGAGTGTACGGGATGGCTTATGACAATTTTCCCGTCGGGCAAATCTTTGACAAAGGATTGCGTCTGTTCTTCGGCCAAGCCCCTGCTCACAAGCACATCGACGAACTGATGACCTGGGTGGAAGAGGGAAGAATCACCCTCGATGACATCATTACCCACCGGCTCCCGCTTTCCGAAGCCGCTCATGCTTACGATATATTCTGCAACAAGAAGGACGACTGCGTCAAAGTGGTGCTGAAGCCCTAATCGAAACACGAAGGCTCCGATTGCGGTCGATAGACCCAATCGGAGCCTTAACTTAAGCAAACCAACTCACGAAGAACGTCGGTCGTTTCAAGGAGCCGTGGTGGCGGTTGAGGGACGGTTCTCCAATCGCGCAGAACTGGAGTGAGTCACTACCATAGCCCGAAGGGCGCCACTGGCCCCGCAACTGCCAGAGAAGGCGGTTACGAGCAGCCCTGCCAACAAGGCAAAGAATGTCCAAATGGCAGCGTGAGATAGGTTACTAGCCGCTCGATCAGCCAGTTCCCGGGCCTTCTCTTCCAATCGGGCTTTTTCCTTGGCGAGATCATCTTGAAGTGCCTTGTAAGAGGCCGACCACTCCTCCACGGAACGAGCAGCGTCGGCTTCGCTCATTCCCGCGTAACTCTGGAGCGCCTTAACGGCGGTTGCCCGATTCTCTTGAAAGCTGCCCTCGTTCGCGGGATTGAACAAGCGCGTCAGAGCGAGGCCCACTTCTCGACGCGCGCGAATTGCGCTTTGTGGATTTACGTTGGTGGCTCCGGATGGGACGGCCTCACTGATGAAACTTGTGAGATGCTCACCGGTACGTTTAACCCCTTCCGCCGCCACCTCCGAGGCTCCTGCTGCGGCGGCCTTGGCACCAATACCCAACCCTTCTCCCAATACCTTCATGGCGCCTCCCAGCACCATGCCGGTGCCCATCGAGACCAAAAGGATAGATAGTATCAAGGTCAGGCTCCACACCATCACCCCATGAACAAAGCCGCTATGTCGGGAGCGGGAGAAACGCCCCGCCACAAAGCCGCCGAACGCCAGAGCCACCAACGCGCAAAGGGTCCAGATAATCGCGCTTCCGATGCTTAAGTTGGTCGCGGGGTTGGCGTCCGTCATGGGCGTGAAGGTCGCGAGGCCCGCACCGAGGCCCAGGGCAATCAACAACAAGTGAATGCCAATCGCCGCCACCGTGCCGCCCAGAATGGCGCGCCAACACAGGAACGGATACAAATGCCGTTCGGAAGCTCTTAGCTCCTCGGCCGAGGAAATAGGATGTTCGGTCACAATCATAAAAGAAATAGTAGAGGAAACTCAATCAGGACCAGGGAGCCGCGTGCGTCGCAACTCCAGTTCAAAAATTAATCCTGAGGCCGGTACGTAACAGGAGGCTGTCGCCCACGTTCTCCGGCCATTGATAACGTCCGTCGGTGTAGATACCCACCGTGCGGTTCAACCTAAACTCGAGGCCGACACCGGCCTGGCCCATCCAGTCCCATTGCCGATCAGTCGTTCGTCCGCCACCACCGAACAAATACGGGGCGACGCCAGAGTTACCCAAGGGAAAGCGCACAATGAGATTGGCGGCGACCGCATCCACCAAGTTCCCTCCGTTGTCAGCCATGTTCGCGTCCACCCCCACCCCGACCTGTTGAGTGAAGAAGTAGTTCAGCCCCACACCACCGCCCCAGCGACCGCGTTGACCCTTGATGCTGGTCTCGAAAAGATTCTCCACGCCGCGCTGTCCAGCCGTATAGCTACCTCCCAAATCCAGGGACAGTTCGTTGGCCGAATATAGCGGGCCTGATTTACGGTCGTACGAAAACGCGCTTGAAGCCCACTCGCGGTGATCCTGCCAAATATGGGCCCCGGAGAGTGGTAGACTCGAGACGACCAAGACAGAGGCGAGCGAAGCAATGGTTATGGGTTTCATAGGGGGATTGAGTGACGCACATTCCGGCGTCGAATTTGGTATTGGTTGATACGGTTTGGAGTTCACAGATACGGGACGAACGGATGATGAAAGCGAGAGAGGCGTAACGGAGTTCGCCTATTTTCCAATCATCTTGGCCACAATAAAGATGAGAATGGCTCCGCCCAGTCCTCCGCCCAGCAGGAGGTAAAGAAATGAATAGCCAGCAGCTGCGAGCATGGGTTCCAGAATAAGCGCGATCATAATGAGATCTCCTTAGCTTAACGCACGCCATCGAGCTAAACCGCACAGAACCAAGACTTATCGAGATCGGGAGCGCGTCTCGCCTTGCGCATTGCACGGCCGAAATTCCGGCCATGTGCGCAATGCACGAGCCGACCGGCACCGCATCGCGCCAACCGGAAGAAGTCCCGAGTCCCGCCAAAAAAAGTGGTCATTGGTCCCGCTTCCGATGAATAATCAGCTCAGCGGAAGCACGATGTCGAACCAGCGCCTGGGTTTGAAGTCCACCATTGCCGAACGTTGGCTGAAGAGCCGCGGGTGGCGGCCTTTCCCTTTTCAGCAGGCGGTGTGGGATGCGATCGCAGGTGGACAATCCGGCTTGCTCCATGCCAGCACGGGTTCGGGGAAAACTCACGCAGTGTGGCTGGGGGCCCTCAACCGCTGGATTGCCTCCCCCCCTCACACGCGGCCGTCCGGAGGAACATCCCCGACCCCAACCTCATCTCGCGCCCGCCCGGCAGCCTCCGCACCTCCTTTGTCGATCCTGTGGATCACTCCCATGCGCGCCTTGGCGGCGGATACCGAGCGAGCCTTGAATGAGCCGCTGCGAGAGCTCGATCTTCACTGGACCGTGGGCGCACGAACCGCCGATACCGCCAGCGGCCAACGGGCCAAGCAATCCCGAAGGCTCCCCACGGTCCTCATCACCACGCCCGAAAGCCTCAGCCTGCTCCTGTCCAGGCCGGAGGCTCGCGAATCGCTTTCCAACTTACGGATGGTGATTGTCGATGAATGGCATGAGCTGCTGGGAAACAAACGCGGAGCGCAGCTGCAACTGGCCATGGCCCGCCTGCGACGCTGGAATCCCGAACTTCAGACCTGGGGACTGTCAGCCACCCTGGGCAATCTCCACCACGCCCTCGAGGTCTTGGTTCCTCAGGGAGGTGGTCGCCTGTTTCAAGGCGGCCTTCACAAAGACCTGTTGATAGACACTCTGCTGCCACTCACCTTGGAACGGTTCCCGTGGGCAGGGCATCTGGGGATGCGCATGGTGCCACAAGTCGTCGCCGAACTCGAATCCACCCAGACCTCCCTGATCTTCACCAACACGCGCTCGCAATCCGAAATATGGTACAAAGCTCTGCTGGATGCCCGTCCCGATTGGGCGGGCTTGTTGGCCATCCACCACGGCTCACTGGATCGCGACCTTAGAAGGTGGGTGGAACTCGGGCTCAAATCGGGAAAACTCAAGGCCGTGATTTGCACGTCCACCCTGGACTTGGGTGTAGACTTCCTTCCGGTGGAACGCGTGTTCCAGATCGGCTCGCCCAAGGGAGTGGCGCGCCTGATGCAGCGGGCCGGCCGATCCGGACATGCCCCGGGCCAGGTGTCCCGATTGACCCTGGTGCCAACCCACAGCCTCGAGCTGATAGAGTCGGTCGCGGCGCAGGACGCCATCGTGGCCGGTGCGGTGGAACCCCGGGAGTCTCCCCACAAGCCACTGGACGTTTTGGTGCAACACCTGGTCACGGTGGCGCTGGGAGGGGGCTTTGTGCCCGAAGAATTGGTCTGGGAGATTGGCTCAGCCTACGCCTACCGCGATCTCACCGCCGAGGAGTGGCAGTGGGCGCTGGCATTCGTGCGACACGGAGGCACCTCGCTAAATGCCTATCCGGATTACCGTCGGGCGATGCCCGACGAGAATGGGGTTTGGCGGGTGCCCGATGTGCAGTTGGCACGTCGCCATCGAATGAGCATCGGCACCATCGTCAGCGAAACCAGCATAACCCTCCGATATCTGGGCAGTCGGGGGGCCGGAAAAGCGCTTGGCTCGGTCGAGGAAGGTTTCATAGCTCGCCTAAAGCCCGGGGATCATTTGCTCTTTGGAGGAAAACTGTTGGAGCTGGTGAGGGTCCATGAGATGACCGCCTATGTCCGCCGGGCTTCTGGAAAGAAGCCGGCCGTCCCGAGCTGGAACGGAGGCCGCATGCCGCTCTCCACCGAGCTTTCCCAGGCGATCGTGACGCGGATCGCCGCGGCGGCGAACGGCCGATTTGAAGGACCCGAGATGGAGCTGATACGACCTCTGCTGGAGCTCCAGCAGAGCTGGTCTGCGCTACCCACCCAGGACAAGATCCTGGCAGAAGTATTGACGACCCGCGAAGGCTGGCATCTATTTCTCTATCCCCATGGCGGCCGCAACGTGCACCTCGGGTTGGCCAGCCTCCTGGCCTGGCGCGTGGGCAGACATCATCCCTCCAGCTTTTCCATCGCAGTCAACGATTACGGCGTCGAACTGCTTTCCGCCTCCGAGTTAGACTGGGAAAGGCATCTCACTGCGGAGGCATTCAGCACCGATCATTTGTTGGAAGATTCACTGGCGAGTTTGAACGCCAGCGAACTCGCCCAGCGTCGTTTTCGCGAGATCGCCCGGATTTCCGGACTGATTTTTGCAGGCTATCCAGGTGTCCCGAAGAGCACCCGACAGCTCCAGGCTTCGTCGAGTTTGTTCTATGATGTTTTTCGCAAGTATGATCCCGGCAACCTCCTCCTTACCCAGGCGCAGCGCGAAGTGATTCGGCAGGAACTGGACCTGGAACGACTGGAGGAAACGTTGACGCGAATCAGAACGAGCCAGCTCAATTGGAAGCACCTCCAGCGACCAACGCCCTTCGCCTTTCCCCTGCTGGTGGAACGGTTTCGAGAAAGCTCGACCACTGAGAAATTGGCCGATCGCATCACGCGCATGGTCGCCGATCTCGAGAAAGCGGCCGGCCCCGAAGGAAAGGGGTGCTCGGACCGTATCTCGCCCCGGGCACCACTCGATCAGGGAAGATCCTGAACACACCGGGCATCATCAATCGTTCATGAAAACGCACCTTTGAAAACCGAGATCGAAGTAAGGATTGGGGACGAACGCCTGTTGCTGTTGGCCGGTAAAGCACTCTATTGGCCGGACCGAAGAGCCTTATGCATCGCCGACCCACATTTCGGAAAAGCAGCCGCCTACCGGTCACTTGGCCAGCCGGTGCCACACGGCACCACCGCAGACAACTTGTCACGCCTGGATACCCTGCTCTCGAAGTATCCTTGCAGCGAACTTGTGGTGCTGGGAGATTTCCTGCACGCGCCGGAATCGCATGCCTCGCTAACGCTATCCACACTCCACGCGTGGAGGAGTAAACACGCCCATCTGACCTGCACGCTCATCCGCGGCAATCATGATCGGAGGGCGGGCGATCCCCCCAGCGCACTCGCATTCAAAGTCGTCGATGAACCTTGGCGGCTGGGCCCCCTAGCCTTTCGACATACACCGACGGAGGACGCAACGCATCACGTGATTGCCGGCCATGTCCATCCAGTATTCCAATGGAGCGGAAAAGGACGTCAATCCGTGCGGCTACCCTGTTTCCAACTCCAGCCCCGCCTCACCTTGCTGCCGGCCTTCGGAGAATTTACAGGAGGCACGAGGGTCGAGCGACCAGCCGACGGTCTTGTCGTAGTGACCGACGGCTGCCAACTATGGTCGATCGGAGCCATGGCCCCTACCTAGACTCCCGAACTCTCGGCCGAGCGCAAATGATTCCCTCAACGTCCCGCCACCGGGCGAGACCTACTTTTATAGCCCTTTCCTGCCGGGAGGACCTGACGCTTAGGGGCGGAGGGGAGTTGGGAGGTCCGGGATGCCTTTCGGACGCCATTCGCCGAGCCTAATCCTGTGGGGGAATTGCGTTTTAGGCCGGGCCCGGTGCTTTTCTTTTTCTTCGTATCCTCCTTGGCAATGGCAGCGGAATCCGAGGCGGAGGATTTTGCGGTGCCGGAAGAGGCTGGGGAGATGCTCTTGGCCTGGTCGCGTGCGGCTGAAGCGGAGGTTCCCCGAGCCACACGCTTTCCCGCGAGGGCACCTGCCACCGCTCCGGCCACCAACCCGACAGCAGCGCCAACGGGACCGGCCACGGCACCGAGCACAGCTCCGGCGGCTGCGCCCCCGACCGCACCCACCCCGCTTCTCCCACCGCCGGAAGAAGAGGAAGTCCGCAGCTTTGCGCTATCGGGTTTGGTTGCGCTGCCATTTTTTCCAACCGTTTGTTTCCGCGTATCGTTTTTCATGATGTTCGTTCGAGTGTTTAGGACGCATCCGTGATCAAAGGCTTAGAAACCAGCGAGCTAGAACGACGCCATCTCGGCAACTTTCCGAAAATATGAGGAAATCCAAATATATGGATCGCAACGTACGGCAAGCATACACACACGTTGCATGGCTGAAGGAGGATGCATCCTTGCAAAATGCATACCCGAACTCACCCTGCCTGCTTGAAGCGGGAGGGGCTTGCTGTCGTACTGCGCCGCTGGAACAGCGGGCGCCGGCATCGATCCCGAGCATAACCAAGCGGTCAGCAGCGTGCCTTGGCACCCGGTGTGCTTGAAATGAAAAATGCGAACCCGGCCCTCAGCCAGATTGTAACTCAATTCCATCGAAGCCGATGGCGACTCGGTCACCATAACTCAACTGCGACATGAAGATTATAATTTGGTTTTGTCTCGTGGCCATGATGGCAGGTTGCACATCCAACCGATCCCCGAAGATCAACGCGTCGACGATCCCCTGGAACGATCGGATCGGAACCTACACCTTTGAGGAATCCTTGAACGATCTCGGAAAGCCGGCTCTGGTCAGCGAGAGCGATGCGGGAACCTCGGCGGAATGGATCCTAAAGCGCGGTGCTCGAATGAGCCTGGGTCTAGGGGTGGGTTCCTTTGGACGTCACTCGGGCGTCGGCGTCGGGACAGGGGTGCCTCTGCCTGCGCACGGAGAATATTTACGGCTCCGATTTGGCAAGGATGGAAAACTCATGGAGTGGGCGAAAACCAAGTATTGATCCAGCGGAGTGCAGGTGTTAGTTCATCGGCCGGGCATCCCCGAGACCCTTGTACTTCGATCGGTTGGTGGAGTTTGAGGTCTCTGATCTGGAGGCCACCGCCGGGAGAGCCTGATTCCCGCTCAACTTCACGCCCACAATAGATTTGTCATCCCCGTTTGTTTTCACAAGTATCGCAAGGAACATGGTTAGCCCAACAAACAGGATCAGCGGGGCGCCGAACCGCTCTCAGAGCACTTCTGAGCAAGCGGCCAACTGAGCGGCCGGCGATGAATCCTCCATCCATGGTTCTCAACCGGAAGCCAGGCGAGGCCGATTCGGGGCAGGATTCGGGTCGCCTCGAACGTCGCGTTCTCCTGCTTGCACCCTTCGCGAATGAAGCCGAGCTGGCTGCCCGCTGGCTAACGGAAGCGGGGATGCTTCCTTACGTGTGCGGCAATGCCGCGCAGCTCATCGAAGAAAGCCGACGCGGATGCGGAGTGATCCTCCTGAGTGCGGAGGTTTTAGAAGGCGGCTCCTGCCCGGGCCTGGGTGACTTGCTGGCTGGCCAGCCCGCCTGGTCGGACATCCCGCTCGCCCTCCTGACCCTGAGTTCCAGGTCGACGGCAGCGCGGGGGCGCTACTCGGCGATTCTGGGCACCGGCCAAATCAGCTTACTCGATCGACCGCTGACTGCGGAGGCGCTCGTCAGCACCGTGGAGGTCGCGCTCCGAGCGCGCCAACGCCAATACCAAGCACGGGATTCCATCACCGCGATGCAAACGCTTTTGCGGCAGGAAGAGGATCGAGCGAGGCTCTTTGAGGCAACTCTGGCCTCGATCACCGATCTGGCTTACACCTTCGACCTGGAGGGCAACTGGATTTACGCCAACCAGCCGCTCCTGAAGCTGTGGGGTAAATCCCTCGAGGAAATCACGGGAAAGAGCTCGCTGGAACTCGGATACGATCCGGAGCTAGCCTGGCGACTCAAGGCCCAGGTTCAGCAAGTGATCGCAACTCGAAAACCCGTCCGGGGCGAGACCTATTTCACCAGCGCCTCAGGGGAGGAGGACTACCACGAGTACATTTTTAGCCCGGTGTTCGCACCCGATGGGAGAGTGGCGGCGGTCACCGGCACAACGCGTCTTACGACGGAGCGCAAACGCGCCGAGGCGGTTGCGGAAAGCCAGCGACGGGTCCTCCAACTCATTGCCGAAGATCATCCACTCGGTGAGATTTTGGAGTCGCTGGCGCGGGCAGTAGAGCTGGAATGCACACATCCAGCCTTCGTCTGCATCCATCTCTTGGATTCCGATGGAGCTTGTCTGAAGGAGGCGGCCGCTCCCAGCTTGCCGGCCCCGGTGCGAGCCGCTTTGGATGGCATGCCGATTGGCCCTGCGGCCGGCTCTTGCGGGGCCGCAGCGTTTTTGCAAAAGACGGTGCAGGTTGAGGAGATCGCGTCGGATCCGCGGCTGGCTTGCCTCCGAGCAGTGGCGCTCGACCATGGCCTCAGGGCTTGCTGGTCCCGGCCGATCCTCTCCAACCAGGGAAGCGTCCTCGGCACAGTGGGCATCTACTATCCCGAATGCCGACCGCCGGGCGAGCTCGATGTTCGCCTGGGGGAAATGGCCAGCCGCACGGCGGCCATCGCCATCGCACGCAAGCTCGGCGATGCTGCCATACGGGAGAGCCAACAACGATATAGCCAGCTGGTGCATGCCCTGCCCACCGCGGTCTACACTACCGATGCCCAGGGGTACATTCTACTCTTCAACGAGGCCGCCGCCGTTCTGTGGGGGAGACGTCCTGAGGTCGGGAGGGATCAGTGGTGCGGATCGTGGCGCACGTATGCTCCGGACGGG
Organism: Verrucomicrobiales bacterium; assembly: GCA_016793885.1. Lineage (NCBI taxonomy): Bacteria > Pseudomonadati > Verrucomicrobiota > Verrucomicrobiia > Verrucomicrobiales > Verrucomicrobiales bacterium. The sequence continues at coordinate 113,396 of JAEUHE010000150.1, read as the reverse complement.
ACACCGCTCCCGGCGGACCGGCTGCCGATGGCGAGAGCGTTGAGGGAGGGACATGGGATACGAGGAGGCGAAATCATCATCGAGCGACCCGACGGAACACGCCGGAGTGTGGTCCCCTACCCCGATCCGATTCGGGATGTCGCCGGCCGGGTCATCGGCGCGGTCAACATGCTGATGGACATTACCGAGAGCAAATCTGGCGAGGAAGCTTCGCGCCGGCTGGCCGCCATCGTTGAATCGTCGGATGATGCCATCATTAGCAAAGACCTCAACGGCCTCATTACCAGCTGGAATCGGGGTGCGGAACGGCTCTTCGGCTATAGCGCGCAGGAAATCATCGGAAAGCCCATCACGACGCTCATGCTCCCCGAGCACTCCCAGGAGGAGCCGAACATTCTCCGCCGCATACGTCGCGGCGAACGCATCGCGAACTACGACACCGTTCGCCGGCGGAAGAACGGGAGTTTGGTGGAAATCTCCCTGACCATCTCGCCCATCAAGGATGCCCACGGAAGGATAGTCGGCGCGTCCAAGATCGTGCGTGACATCACTGAGCAAAAGCAGTCGGAGCGCAAACTGGAGCAGGCGCATCAGGAGGCGGTGGCCGCCTCGCGCGCCAAAGACGATTTCTTGGCGGCGCTGTCGCATGAGCTGCGCACCCCCTTGAACCCTGTGCTGCTGTTGGCCAGCGAGGGTGCCGATGATCCCGAGCTGCCGGCCGGAGTACGGGCGCGGTTTCAGACGATTCGCAACAATGTGGAACTGGAGGCCCGGCTGATTGATGATTTGCTGGACATCACGCGCATCACCCATGGAAAGCTCAGCATGAACCTGGAGATGGTGAACGTGCACAGCGCACTAAACGAAGCCATCGCCACTGTTCAGTCGGAAGTGGATCTCAAGCGGATAGCGCTCACCACCCATCTGTCGGCGTCCGCCCCCTTCGTCGAGGGGGATGCCGTGAGGTTGCAGCAGGTATTCTGGAACGTGATCAAGAATGCGGTCAAATTCACACCCGAGTTCGGGACCGTGTCCATTTCCACACATTCGGAGGAGCCGGACAGCCTGAGCATCGTCATCTCGGACACCGGGATAGGCATGACCGAGCGAGAACTGGCCCAGGCTTTTGACGCCTTCACTCAAGGGGAGCATCTGAATGCGGCCGGAGCGCACCGCTTTGGAGGCTTGGGGCTGGGCCTGGCGATCGGCCGAAAGCTGGTGGAGTTGCATTCCGGCACCATCAGCGCCAGGAGCGCGGGCCGCGGCAAAGGAGCCACGTTCACCATAAACTTGCCCATTCGTCGCAAGACATCCAGCGGAAGTGTCAATTCATCGGAGAATGTTCCGGCATCCGGAACGCCCGCGCCCACCGGCACCGGTGGCCCGCGCCTCTTGTTGGTGGAGGACCATGCAGCCACCCGCGATGCGCTGAGACAGCTGCTGACCCGTCGCCACTACGAGGTGCAGTCCGCGTCCTCCGTCGCCGAGGCCCGCCGCCTGGCCGAGCAGCACGAGTTTCACTTGTTGATTTCCGACATCGATCTTCCCGATGGCACTGGCTGTGATCTGATGCGGGAAATCCTTCACCGCAATCCGGATGTGAAGGGGATCGCCCTCAGCGGATATGGAATGGAGTCGGACCTCTCCAAAAGCAAACTCGCCGGCTTCAGCATTCATCTCATCAAGCCGGTGCGCATGCAATCTCTGGAGCAAGCCCTCGCGCAACTGGCCTCGACACCGGCTCGCAACCAAGGCCCGGTGGAGAAGACCGCCCCGCGCCCAGCGGACTGATGGCGCATACTTCCCCTTAGGTTCCAGGATCGTATCGTCGCGGAAATCGGACTCGAAATTGAGTGCCGTGGGGGGCGGAGGAGGCGAGTTCCAGACTGGCGTCGAGCAGCTCACAGAGGCGCTTCACGATGGAGAGTCCAATCCCCTCTCCCGATTGCTGTTGGTGCGCTCGAGCTGAAACAGCCCCGGATGCTGAATCGGACACGACCATTCCTCCTACCGTATGGACCGGCGGACGATCGGCCTCGTGAGAAAAGTGAGTTGCCTGCTCCAGACCTGCCACCATTGCACCTCCCGATCCGGTGTGGAGCCCAGGGCCGGTATCCTTGACGTCCACCCACCATTTCTCGGGCTCCTCTCCCCAGGTAACCGTGACCCCGCCTTGGTCAGTGTACTTCAGAGCGTTGAGCAGGAGATTCTGAATGATGCGCCGCACCTTTCCTGCATCGCCTTCCACCACCAGGCTGGCGGGCCCCTGATCGCGCAGCTCCAGGGCGCGTTGAGAAGCGAGCGGGCGCGAGGAGTTGCACAACTCCGCGAGAATCGCCGCGGCATCAAAAGTCTGTACCTCCCGACGTTCCAACCCCGCCTCCAGTCGTGACAGGGTCATCAAATCTCCAAGCATGGAGCTCAGCGTGTCCACCCCCGTTTGAACCAACTGAGCAATCTTCGCGCGGTCGGACGCAGGCAGATCCTCCTCCCGCAGGAAGTCAGCCGCCGTGCTGACGGTTTGCACGTTGCCCCGGAGATCGTGAACCGCCTGGCGGATCAACTCGGCGCGACGCTGCTCCACCGAGGTGAGGTGCGTTAAGGCCTTCTGGAGATCTTCGACGTGACCCGCGGCCTCGGCCCGTTGCATCCGGGCATATTGGCTGGCGCTCTCGTTAATCCCCTCATTGATCAGGGAGATCAATTCCCGTTGCGCGATCAGCGCCACCGGGCGCGGAATCTCGGGATCGGTGGCAAAGCGCTCGATTTCATGGAAGAGGCACAGGTGGAGGTGTCCCCACTCCCGCATTAACTCCTTCAGCTGATAGCCCTGCTGCCACCGCTGAAGTCCATGCTTCACATTTTCAAGACTCTGTTCCTGGTCAGCGACCTGCGACGGGTTGGTACCGGGTTTGGATCGGAGCTTTAACTCGAAGGCATCCAGCAGTTGGGGTATATGATCAATGAACTGCGCTCGGGTGAGGGCGCTGACCGTGGTCATCTCGGCATCGGCGGCCGTAGCCTCTATCCACGCCTTCAAGATATGCTCCCGACGGGCGGCCAGGTGCATACTCAGATTGCCTAATAGCTCGAGAGTCCGGTCAGTCACGGAGCCGAACTGTAGAGACTCCCGACGCAAATGCGACCACTTTGATGCGCGGGCCGAACTTGCGAGTGGACTTCCCCGCAAACGCCTGGGCCCAGGCGCGCCAAATCCTTCCCATTGTGCGAATTAGCGGCAGAAAAACGGCGACCCTGAGCAGGATCGCCGTTTTCGTTGAAAGGCCCCAGCCTGATGCGCAGAGACTGACAGCTCAGGGGTTTCGGACGCGCAGGTGACTTTCGAGCGTATGGACGCCCTGAACGGATCGCACGCGGGTCTCGAGATCCTGACGAGCTTGCTCGCTCGGCACGGAGCCGTAAATATGAGTGACACCATTCTGCACCCGAACGTGCACTACATCCACGTTCTCGCAGACTTTATCAACGAGCGCCTGATCTTGAGGCGCAATGAGCAGCTCCCCGCCCTTGGGCGCCGGATCCCGCACAAAGGTGCGCGAGTCCTTCGCGTCGCGCGAAGCATCAGGAGCAAAGCGCTGCTCGCTGGACACCGTAGTGCCGTAGAAGCCGTCTACCTTCTGCGCCCATTCGGCATCCCGAGCGCTGGTCCACTCTCCACTCAAATTTTTTGTGGCTGTTCGCAGAGCCTCAGGAGTCGCGCGGAGCAAAATAGGCTTGCCCTCGGCGGAGCACTTGAGATCCCGCAAGGGCACGGCGATTTTGTTCTGAGTGCTGGAGACCGAGCTGTTCAAGGCGATGATGGCGTAAGGCGCCTTCCCGCTGACCGGGTCCACGATCACGTCATGCACCTTGCCCAGCTTCTCCTCATGATCGTTAATCACCGGTTGGCCAATCAGCTGACTCACCGATTTTCCAGCGGGCTTGGCGGAGTGTGCACCTCCCGCGACCCCGTCTTTTTCATGCTCCGCCTGGACGCGAGTGGGTGAAAGGGCGATACAAACAGCGGCTAAGCCGCAACTGACAAGGAAGTTGGTTCTCATAAAATTCTGCCGTTGAGTTAAGGACACCGTTAAGTGATTCGTGTTGGTTTGTTGTTACAAATTGCAGAACTCACCTAGCCGTATCCGTGCCAAGTGGCTTCGGAGCCCTGAGCAACCGATCGCGGGCCTGCGAATGGGGGCTGCCGGCTCTGTCAACCTCTCACTCCCTGCCTTTTGCACGAGATCGGGTCAGGCACATTGCAAAACGGCAGGCGCCCATGACCAATCCGATCCACCCATTTCTCCCGGCACCCGGGCTTGTTGAGCGCGAGTTCATGAGCAACAGACATCCCGCGTGCGAGGGAAGCCTTGACTGCAGGCACACAAAACCCACGTCGCCATTCTTGGGTACGATGCCTGCTTCAATAAAAGCAACTTCACATCATGCCATCATGAATCTATTCCAAAACCCCAACTGGTGGGACGAGACCTACGAATCCTCCTGGGAAAGAGTTAAAGCCGCCTTTAAACGCGACTGGGATCAAACGCAGCACGATTTGGGACGATCCTCCGTGCCCGACACCCATCAGCGACTTCCCCACACGCTGGCCCAGGCCATCGGGGAGGAAACCATCCCCCCCCGAGGTGTCCCGGCTTATGAAGACGCCGAAGCGGCGTATCGATTCGGTTACGGATCCCGGCACTATTACGGACGAAAAACGGACGAGTGGGATGATGATATCGAGGAGAAACTGCGGAAAGATTGGGAGGACCTCACTGCTCATCCAGACCAAAGCTGGGAACGCTATCGGGACGCGATCCGCCGCGGCTGGATGCACCGGAAAAGGTAGCTCCCAGATTACCCATGCCCGAGTCCTCGCCATCCAGTGGGACGATCTCACGCACCGACGCCAGGTTGGAGTCCGGGGGCCGGGCAGCTTCTCGCCCTCGTTCAAAAAGGAGAAGGATTCTGCTGACCCGAGTCCTACCCGGCCTCTTCTTACTCGCGGTGGGATTCCGCCTCTATCTCCCCACGGTCATCACAGGGTATCTGAACGATCTCCTGCAGCGAAACCCGCTTTATCGGGGACGGATCGAAGATGTAGAACTCAGCCTGTGGAGAGGAGCTTACGCGGTTCGCGGGATTCATATCAGCCGGACCACCGGAGCTGTTCCCGTGCCTTTCATCACGGCCAGAAGCCTGGAACTGGCCCTCGAGTGGCGGTCTTTGCTCCGAGGACAACTGGTCGGCAGGCTGGCGATCCATCATCCTGAGGTTAATTTCGTCGATTCGTCCGAAGCAGAACAGCGCCAGCAAGGAGGCGAGGGTGCGTGGATGGGATTGGTCGGCGATCTGTTCCCCTTTCGCATCAACACCGCCGTGGTGTCCGACGGCTCTGTAAACCTGCGCACCTACGACGGCCCCGTGCCCCTCAACGTGTATCTCTCCGATGTGCAGATCACGGTCTCCAACCTCAGCAACATCAGTCAGGAGACCAGCCCGTTCGTGGCGAACGTCCATGCCTCCGCCAGAGCGATGGATCAGGCACGCTGCGAGTGCCATATCCAGCTGGATCCCGCCAGTTACCGCCCGACGTTTCGCTTAAGCGCCCGGCTCCTCAATTTAGACGTAACCCTCATCAACGGCTTCGCGGCGCATTACGGGGCAATCGATTTCGAAAAGGGCTGGTTTGATATGGTAATCGAGGCCGACGCGAAGGAAGGGATGATCAACGGTTATGCCAAGGCGCTTTTCCGCGAGTTGGAGATCTTGAATGTCAGCTCCGACTTTGCGGAGGGAAGGATTCTCGAGGGTCTGTGGGAAGGTATCGTCAGTGTCGCCACCTTTCTCCTGAAGAATCAGGATCGCAACCAGTTTGGAACCTTGATTCCTTTCGAGGGGTCCCTCAGCGGAAGAACCCAAACCGATCTCCTCGCGCTGTTCTTGAACATTCTTAGGAATGCGTTCATTGAGGCCTACCTTCCCCGTTTCGAAGGTAGAACCGAGGAGGGGGGCCTGCTCCAGTTCCAAGCCCCGCAAACCTGGGACACCACCAACGGAATCTCCGACCCCTAACCGCCCACCACGAAACCTCATCGCTTATGTCTTCCATCTTCACTCCTCGGACGACCCTTACGGCTCGCCGTTTGCGCGCTTGGCTTGGAACCGGCTGGCTGTGTCTTGGCCTCCTCATCGCGACCCTGGCTCTGGCAGGGTGCGGAAGCCGGCATCAGGAAGCGGCGTCCGAAAACTACTTTACCTCCGGCAGCGATGAGGCGGATCAACGCGCCAGCCAGAGAATGGCCAAACAACGTCAACTGGAGGGTGGCAGCACCCGCGCCCGACAACGGTCTCGCAGCCAAACCACCAACGCCGCCGTGGCCTTAGCGGTCACAGATGACGAGAAGAGTCCGCTCTATGCTCGGCTGGGGGGGCACCCGGGGCTGGAGGCGATCGTTCGCGATTTTTTACCGCGCGTTCTCGAAGACCCCCGGGTGAATTGGAGACGCAGCGGCGTCCCTGGACGTTTCACGTCGATTTTCAAGCGCTCTGCGCCTACCAATTGGCAACCCACCCCCGCCAATGTCGCTCGACTCGAACGACACCTGGTCCAGTTCCTGAGCCTCGCCACCGGGGGCCCCTCGGATTACACGGGCGTGCCGATGAAATCGGGTCATGAAAACATGCGCATCACCAATGCGGAATTCGACGCGACGGTGGGTGACATCAAAGCCACCCTGGACAATCTCAAAATCCCGAACCGGGAACAGAAGGAGCTGCTTTCCATCATCGAGAGCACTCGAACCATCATCGTGACGGAACGATAACCGACCCCATCCACATGCCTAACAACTCAAGTTCATCCGCGGGCACACATCCGGCATTTGGTTATGTCCTGTTGGGGGCGGCTCTGTACGCGCTCATCCGATCGTTTGAGCTGATCGCTCCCATCCTGCTCTCTTTCCTGTTGGTCATTCTTATTTCTTTGGCACTGGATCCCCTCGTCCAGCGTCTCGCTCGTTGGACAGGAGGGCGCACCTCGGCCACAGCCTTGCTCGCAATGGCTTTCGCGCTGGTTGTCCTATTGACGGGATGGGCATTTTTCGGACCCATGACGACGTCGGTCAGCAAATTATCAGATCAACTGCCGCGCTACTGGGAGAAGCTTCAGAAACCGCTTATCAAGATGGAGCAGCAAGCCGTCCGATCTGAGCAGCGGCTGCAAGCTGAGGTCAAAACGGAGATTGCACGCGCCACACCATCAGCCACACCATCAGCCACACCATCAGCCACACCATCAGCCACACCATCGGCCACACCATCGGCCACACCATCGGCCACACCATCGGCCACACCGACTGCAACATCGGCTGCCATACCACGACGCCCAGCCGAGCCCACGCCTCCGGCGGAGGCAAGGCCCGCCGCTTCGCTGCGATCGGGTTTCACGCAGGTGTTCCAATCCCTGGCCGGGGGGTTTGCCGGAGCCGCGTTCAATGCGGCTCAGATCCTTGTTGTCCTCGGGACAGTCTTCTTCGGCGTTCTGTTCACCCTCATCAACCCGGTGCCGGTTTTTGGCATGTTCTACGCAGTCGTTCCCGAGCGATATCACGACCAGTCCAGGCAGATCGCCAAACGCGTCAGCAGCTTCCTTCCCGGCTGGGCCGGGGCCACCGCGCTGGGAATGCTGACGATCGGGGGCTTGGTGTTCTTGTTGATGTGGCCCATTTTCGGAGTAATGGATGCACTTCTGCTCGGCATGATTGCCGGCGTGTTCGAGGCGTTCCCGTATGTTGGCCCCATCTTGAGCGCGGTTCCCGCGCTCGTGTTCGGACTCGTCCAAGGAGGCACAACTCCGCTGTGGGTCATCGCCGCCTACGTGGCGGTCCAGGCGCTGGAAAACAACGTCATTCTTCCCTACATCATGGCCCGCGAGATGGAGCTTCATCCCGTGGCTGTGATCTTCTCCATGCTGATTTGCGTTCTGGCCTTCGGAGTTCTCGGAGTATTGATCGCCGCTCCCCTGGTTGCCATTGTGGCGATTCTCTACGATGAACTCTATCGCAAACGATTTCTCCCGACCGTGACACGGGGCGAGGTGGACCGAATGGTCCGGAAGGATATCGGAGAAAAACGCGCGCCCGCCGTGAAACAGTGAGAGCGGTCGCCGCTACTGCTGCTGGATCCGGGGGAATCGGTTGTATTCCAGCCAGTCACGAAGGCAGCACACCATGGCGATCAGGGAGGACATGGCAGCGGGTTTGACGAGATAGGAATTCGCCCCTAAGTCGAAGGCTTGAGTTACATCCTCCGGACGAGCAGATGCGGTCAGGATGATGATACATAGTCTTTTAAGGACCGGCTGCTCACGAACCCAGCGCAACACTTCAAAACCGTCCTTCATCGGCATTTTTAAATCCAAGAGCATTACCGTGGGCAGCGGAAAACGGATTCGGTCGCTGTATTCCCCTTCCCCACGCAGATAGGAGATGGCCTCGTCGCCGTTGTTGACCATTTGTAACGCAGCCTGGAAGTTCGCGGCTCGGCACGCGCTCCGCATCAACGACAAATCGTTGTCGCTGTCGTCGACCAAGAGAATCATCTGCTGCTCATTCATAAGGTCGGTTTGGAATTCGGCGTCCGCACTTGGCGATGAGGACCTTAGTAGTCGACCTTCATCCATCTCAAATAAAAAATTGAGGCCAACTCCACGACGGATCTGAGGTGGATCGATGGCGGGCGGAGGACGGTCGGTAGCGGGATCCATTGCCTCATCCCGACCGGGCGGGGATACGGCAGGCAGATTGGAAGTGCATGGGGAGTAGCTGAAGGAACCGCCGCGGACTCCTCCAATCGCTCGCGTTCTCCGCGACTACAGCCCATCCCCGAACAGACTACGGCCTGATGTCTTGCAGAAGTGATTGAGGATCAATGACCTGAGGAACAACCCGCGAGGACCCCACGCGTGAACGAGAAGCAAATAACAAAACCAAAGTGACTCCCACCGTCAGCACGGACACCACCACACAAGCTCTCTGAAAGTACTTTTGGAGAATTCGGCGTCGATGCCACCGTTGCGCCGCGGCGGACTTCACACGGCCCCCTCGGGGCAAGGGTGCACCGACGCTTGATAGAGGATCGCGCTGATTTCCCTCTTCGGCCTTTCCCGCCGCACCGCCTTCCGCCGACGATCCGGACCGGTTCGACGGAAGCAGGATGGCTGGCTTGGAGTCTAGATCGGACATGGGCAAACGAGGGCCACTCACTCGTCCCTTCAGCAGGCCGGTTGCCAGCCCGCCTGAATCGGGGTGGGTCGTGTCTATGGAGAAGCTGGAGAATGGGTTCCGCTGATAAGCAATTGCCCATTTTGAGGCCGGAGCCCTGCGAATTGCACTCCTCGCAGTCATCAAACCTGCATTTTGCAACACCCAAGGCAACCTGAACGTCGCCAAAGCGCTGACAAATTCCGGAGGCCACTCCTCCCCACCAAAAACTGGAGGGAGACTTTACCTCAATACTCCCTGCTTAACATCGCTGCCAGGGATTCGGTGAGCAAGCTAGGTCCCAATCCGTAAGGTCCGCGAAATCCATGGACCTTGCCAGCAGGAGTAGAAAAGCAGAGAGGACCGAGAAGATGACAGGCCCAAAAATTGCTAAGGAAGGCCCATTGAGTGTGGAGCCGGTGTGGTTCATGCGAAGGTTCCGCACTTCAAGATGCTCGGGAGGCGCGGCGAGCGATTACCTTCGGCCATAGGAGGTGAGAAACTCGGACGTCCTCCCGGGCGTCGCTTCTCTAACCGGCAAACTCTCCCCCTTTCCAGACGCTGTTCCCTCGCCCTTTTTAGATCGGCTGGGGACCACAACGTAGTCAATCAGCTGCGCGGGAGGGAGGCAGGTACAAAGAAAAGCCCGTCGCTCGAGCCATTCTCGAGCGACGAGCATTCTGCGACTAACCAAGCCGTCGTCTACTCCGACTTTGGCTTGTCGAAATCACTGGAAGAGGTGGGGCTCTTCTTGTCTTCACGATGTTCCACACTTACGCCCAACGACTGAGCGAGTTGTTTGGCCTGACGATGATGATCCTGCAGGGCCGGCAGAGTATTCTTGGCAAAAGTGCGGACCTCCTCATCAGAACCGTTCTTAGCGGCGTGTTCATACTTTTGAACGGAGGCGTAATGGCCACGCAGGACCTCGCGGGCATAAGCCTTATCGAACTCGGCGGTCGGGGTGTTCTTGAGTGCCTCGAGAGAAGTCCGACCTTGCATCTGCAGGCGGTCCCAGCGGGCCTCAGGCGCCTGTTTATCCGCTACGTCCTTACCACGAATCTGGCGATCCGCGTTGTAGTCGCGACGCTCCCGGTCGGTCGTCGGTGCATCCGCCACATCGGTGCGGTTCCGCTCCTTCAAGGACCCATCCTCCGTTCGGGCATTCCGGTCGCGGCCGGGTGCGACGCTGGCACCGACGGAAGCATAGGGTGATTGGAAGGTATTGGTGGGAGGCATCGTCCACGCCCGGCGTTGAGCGAGCTGCATGAGCTGATTGTTGACCTTGGTATGGTCCTGGATCATTCGTTGCGCGAAGGTCTTCACCTCGGTGCTTTCTGAACGCTCCATGGCGATTTCGCTCATGCGAACTTCTTTCATGCCACCCAGCAGGGCGGCACGGACAAAGCCCTCCGGACTTGCATCCATGTCCTTGTCCTTGGAATCCGGACGGGAGGCCCCGGAGTTATTCTTGTCTTGATAAGCTCCGCGATCTGAATCGCGACGATCTGCCTTGGCCTTGTCCGGCTCCGCCGCGGTGACGAGTAAACTGCACGCGAGGGTGGACAACGTGCCTGTTAATACTAAATGACGAATGGGTCGGTTCATAATTTGATGAGGTATATATTGTTGAAGTCGTGTTTGTCTCTGGCAGCACAGAGCCGGATGCGTGCCAGGACGGAACTCTCTTAGTGAGAACGAATCGATGCATGATCGGCTTCGAATATCATTCAAAACGCCACCAGTGCGCTGAATGACGACGCAATATGCGGGATGTCCAACGCTGAAAGCCAACTTCACCCGTCAAGGCATCTGGCATGCTAAAGGCTAAGGATGGAACGACTGACGACGAATAAGCATTCATCAATCAGATCCAACGTTATGCCACGCGGAGACAAATCCAGTTCCTAACCAGGAGCCATCCCATGCAGGACCATCCTTACTGGCTCCAGTCGGTACGTCCGGCGTCTTATCCTAGCATCGACCAGGACCTCACGGTCGACGTCGTGGTTATTGGCGGGGGCATCACGGGGGCCACCGCCGCCTACCTGTTCAAGCGAGAGGGCTACAAGGTATGTCTCGTGGACCGGGCTACCATGGGCGGATGCGATTCCTCTCGCACAACCGCCCATCTCTCGATGGTCACCGATGTGCGTTTAAAGGAATTGGTTTCGCGGTGGGGTGTAGATCGGGCGGCCGCCGTCTGGCAGGGAGGACAGGCCGCCATAGGTCTGATCGAACGAATCATCCGCAGCGGGACGATCTCGTGCGAATTCAAAACCGTTCCCGCTTACTTGGTGGCTTCGTCGGCATCCGACCCAGAAGCCGAGCGGGCTGATCTTTTGGAAGAATCGCAAGTGGCCCGCGACCTCGGCTTCTCCGCGGAGATGATGGAACAGACACCGATCTTCGGGCGTCCTGGCGTCAAGTTTGTTGATCAAGCCAAGTTCCATCCCGTAAAGTACCTGACCGGCTTGGTGGAGACCATCCCGGGCGAAGGTAGCCTGGTGGCGGAACACAGCGAGGTTACCGAGATCTGTTCCGACCCGATGGCGGTGGTAGCCGCGGGCCATCGAATTCGTTGCCAATATATTGTCATCGCCACCCACACGCCCCTAACCGGGCAAACGAACCTTCTTTCCTCCACCCTGTTTCAGAGTAAGCTGTTTCTTTACAACTCCTATGCCGTGGGAGCGCGCCTGCCGGCGGGCACAGCATGCGAGGCTTGCTTCTGGGATACCGAGACTCCCTATCACTATTTGCGGATCGATCGGAAGGGAGATTTCGACTACGCTATTCTCGGAGGGGGAGACCACAAGACCGGACAGCTCGAGCACACCGAGACCGTTTACCACGAGCTGAACGAGTTACTGCAACACTGGTTGCCTTCGGCGAAAGTGGATCATCGATGGTCCGGACAGGTCATCGAAACGCCGGACGGTCTGCCGTACATCGGTGAATCCGCTCCGCGGCAATTCATTGCGACCGGCTTCGGCGGCAACGGAATGACCTTCGGCACCTTGGCAGCGATGATGGCGGTCGACGCCTTTCACGGCTACACCAATCCATGGAAGGATCTGTTCGCTCCAAGTCGCAAGGCGTCCGGAGAGGGTCTCTGGCACTATCTGAGGGAAAACGCCGATTATCCCTATTACCTGATGCGAGACTGGGTGGCCGGCACGAAGTGTGGTTCATTGCAGCAAGTGGAACCCGGGAGGGGAATGATTGTGAACGTGGGCAAAGCGAGGGTGGCAGCCTACCGCGATCCATCCGGGGCGCTGACGCTTTGCTCGCCAGTTTGTCCGCACCTCAAATGCCTGGTCGCCTGGAATGAGGCCGAACGCACTTGGGACTGTCCTTGTCACGGGTCACGCTTTTCCCCGACCGGCGACGTGATCTCGGGCCCAGCAGAAAAACCGCTCGAGCGGCTTAAGGGCTAAGCGCCCACGGCAATTGCAAGATGCGCGACCGCGGGGTGGCAGAATGCATGCCGCGACGGTTTGAAAAGCATTTCACGGCGTAGCGCCCATCGCCAGCATCTAGCCCCATCCAGGCCTGGCCACTACCGTTCGCCCTGGCATGCCCTTTGCTAAAGGGGACGCCACAAATGAGCGAAAATCATGCGGATCCCACGCCGTCCCAAGAGGAGGAAACCGGATTGGTTTGGCAGAGTGCCGTCGAGCGCAAACGGAGCTTCTCCACCTGGGGAAATAACTCCCCGCAGCGCCTCGATGAAGCTCCGCCGGCGGTCGACATCGAGTTCAGAGGCGAGACCATTTACTTCATTGTCGTCGATCGATTCCATGACGCCCTTCCCCAAAATGCAGGGGCGAGAGCGGATCTGAACGACCCGTCTCATCAAAGCTGGACGAAGTACTGGGGAGGAGACCTCCAAGGCATTCTCGACAAATTGGACTACCTCCAATCGCTCGGTGTCACGGCACTCTGGCTGACTCCGCTCTTCGAGCAGGTCGAGTCGGCCAGCGGGGACGAATGCCCGCTGCATGGTTATTGGGCGCGCGATTTTAAGCGCATCAACTCCCGGTGGGTGAACGACGTCAGCGAGACCAGACTCTTCGCCCGTCAGGACACGGTTTTCGACCGCTTGATCAGCGAGCTGCACAAGCGCGGCATGAAGCTGATTCTCGACATTGTGTGCAACCACAGCTCCCCCCAGACGGACGAGGGCAAGGGCCGTCTCTACGATGACGGGCGACTCGTGGCCGACTTCTCAAACGATACGGAACACTGGTATCATCATTACGGGCCCGTGACCGATTGGGAAGACGACTGGCAGGTGCAGAATTGCGAGTTGAAGGGACTGGCCACCTTCAACGAAAACAACATCTACTACCGTCGCCACATCAAGGAGGCGATCAAGCTATGGCTCGACAAAGGGGTCGACGCCCTTCGCATCGACACCGTGAAGCACATGCCGTTGTGGTTCTGGCAGGAATTCAACTCGGACATCCAGATGCACAAACCCGGGGTGTTTATTTTTGGCGAGTGGATCCACAGCCATCCCGACAACGCCCGATCCGTCGCTTTCGCCAATGATGCGGGAATGAGCATCTTGGACTTTGGGCTGTGTCACGCCATCCGAGACTGTTTTACACGACCTGGCACCAGCGGTTTTCAGGAGGTTCAAAACATTCTCGACAAGGATGATCACTATCGTTCGTCCACCGAACTGGTCACGTTTTTTGAGAATCATGACATTCCCCGGCTGCAGTCGCTGAACGCCGACGAGGCGTGGTTACGCCTGGCGACAGTGCTGATCCTCACCGCGCGAGGAATACCCTGCGTCTACTACGGTTCCGAACAGTATTTGCACGACGACACCAATGGCGGGGAGGAGCCTTACAACCGTCCCATGATGGTGAGTTGGAGCATCGAAACGGAGCTGGCGCAGCTGCTGAGGGTTTTGTCCTCGGAGCGGAGGCGAAATCAAGCGGTGCAATGGGGTGGTCACTGGCCGCTGGTGGTGGAGGCGGATTTCTATGTGTTTCTGAGACGTTATCGCTCCGACCGCCTGCTGGTCTTTCTCAATAAGGGCCCCGAACGAATCTGTTCACTGGGCGATGTGGCGATGGAGGATGGTGCATACACGTGCCTGCTGAGCGGGGAGCAGATGACGGTTGTCAACGGCACTGCCAGCCCCCTGGCCGTTCCTCCTCGATCAGCGCGCGTGTTTAGTAGGGTGGGTCCGCCGCTCACCGCGCCGGTGTTGATCCGGGTTCAGGTGAACGGCGCACCCACGTCACCCGGCGAGACAGTCGCCATCATCGGGGATTGCCCGGAGCTCGGAGACTGGGACATCCGGGAGGCGGTGCCTCTGGAGTGCATCAACCGTAACACCTGGTTCGGAGAGATTTGCTTTTCCCAGACGTGTGGGAAACCCATGGCCTATAAATTTGTAATTCTCTCCGCGGTTACTGACGCCGCCCCGCATCGTGAGAACCGCACGACGCGACGTCGAGCCATCCCCATCCAGGGTGTCAGCCGTTGGCGTGACATCTGGGAGGAATAATTATGACGGAGTCGGACACAGACGAGCTGGTGTCGGACAATCTGAAAGGTCGTGTCGCCGTGGTGACGGGGGCAGGATCGGGGATTGGGGCGGCGACGGCGGAGCTGCTGGGTTTGTCCGGCGCGAAGGTGGCGTTGTTGGACCTCCGATTAGATCGACTCCAACAGGTCGCGATTTCATTGTCCCAGCAGGAGGTGGTGTTTCACACCAAGCAGGTCGATGTATCCGTGGAGGAGGATGTTCGGAAGGCCTTTCAAGAAATTGGAGCTCTCTGGGGAAGAATCGATGTGGTCGTTGCCAACGCCGGGATTAACGGGATTTGGGCTCCGTTGGTGGATATCACCGCTGCGGAATGGGATCTGACGCTCGCGGTAAACCTGCGCAGCACCTTTCTCACTCTGAAGCACTCCGTGCCTTGGCTGCGCCAGGGCGGCGGGGGCAGCATCATTGTCGTCTCCTCTATCAACGGAAATCGCGTCTTCAGCACGCTCGGCGCCACCGCCTATGCCTGTTCCAAAGCCGCTCAGATCGCCCTGATGAAAATGAGCGCGTTAGAATATGCGAGGGATCGAATACGTATCAATGCAATCTGCCCAGGATCAGTGGCCACGCACATCGACGAATCGCTCACGGCCCGAAACCTGGATTTCATCAGGCGTCGGCCGGTGCAATTTCCGGAGGGTGAAGTTCCTTTAGGCGACGGGGCAGCGGCGCAGGCGGATCAGGTGGCCGAGATCGCGTGGTTCCTCGCGTCCGACTATTCCAACCATGTGACGGGCACGGAGATTTATGTGGATGGTGCACAATCTCTCCTCAAAGGATGACCGCGCGGCGGACACCTCCCGCTCCGGTGGGATCCATCCCTGCCTACCTGCATCAGCCGCCGTTCAACAATTTCCCGCCTTTCAGCTGCCAAGCCTCACAGGAGCGAGCGAGGATCGAGCTGGGTTGGCACGTTCATAGCTAGATGACTACCGCAGCCGATCGATCGCGCAGGTCATGGCTGACGCAACGAGTAAAACCTAACGGTGGAGTGAACAGATTATGAAAGCCATGAAACGAGCGATTCTTTGGGTGGGATTGGCAACCCTGGTCGGGAGCATTGCTGATGCTCAGGAGCGAACCCCTTCAGCCGACATTCTCCCCGCGAAGCCTGCGACTCCGGCGAAGCCGGCAGAGCCCGCGATCCCGGCACCCCCCGCCCGCCCCACAACTCCCCCCATCCCCGAGCGGCCCGTGCTTCCGGTGGAGCCGCCCCCTAATATTGATCCCCCTCCCCCTCCTCCTTCCACCAATCTCCCTCCTGATTGGTGGACCAAGAGGCCGGGAGACTGGTGGACGAACCAATCGCCAGGATGGTGGGCGGGATTGAATCCTGCCTCAACCAATGTTCCGCCAGGATGGTGGTCGAACGTTCCACCGCGTTTCTGGACCAATGTCCCCCCGCATTGGTGGACCAACGCGCCTCCACAATGGTGGTCCACCCTTCCCCCCACCACTCTGACGAATGTGCCGCCCAACTGGTGGTCGAACGTTCCCCCGGCCTGGCGCGACCGCCCGCCCTACCCCTATTACACCAACCGCGGCCCCTTGCGACGCATCCCTTGATTCAAGCCCGCCCCACATACAGGCGAACCCCGTTCGCTCGAGCAACCGGCGCCCGTCTCGCCCACTCGCAAGCACTGCTTATGCCCCCTCAAGATTCATGGCCGCAATCCTAACCCGAAAGTCCTCACATCGGTATTGGGTTGAGATAGGTGCTGCCTGGAGGCCGGCGGTGCTGAGTTGCCTCATGCTGGGGACCGGATGTTCGCAGACCACCCTCACGCACCCTTTGAGGTCAGGATCGGAGCAACTGCTCCTCAGCACTGCCGCTGACCGAGCCATTTCACACATCTCATTGGATGTTCTCCGCGGTAAGCGTGTCTATATTGATGGGTCGTTCGTGGAGGGCTACGACGTGAAATACTTGTTAGGATCCCTTCGTGAGGCCGTCAGTCGAGCCGGAGGACTGCTTCAGACGGACTCCTCCCGCAGCGAAGTGGTGATCGAGCCCCGCGTAGGCGCGATGTCGATCGATCCCAGTGATTCACTGATAGGAATACCCAAGACCGGACTACCTCTCCCGCTGGCGGGTGCGATTGAAACCCCCGAGGTGGCGCTCTATAAAACGTCGCGGCACAATTCCATCACCAAGGTTGCCCTGTTCGCTTACTCGTCCGATTCCAAAGCCTATTTATTCGGTAGCGGCCCAGTCGTAGGAAAAGCCTATATCCGCTACTACAAGCTGCTCGGGCTCATTCAATGGGTGGCGACTGACGTTCCCGACCTGAAAAGTAAGTAACCAAGACAATCCAACCGCCCTGCGGCATGCCGGAGCCGAAGAGCATCCCTTGGAACGGCACCAAGGGTGCGAAGGACTTTTGTCTTTTAGTCTCTCCGGCACCCTTGGTGGAGGGTCAGACACTCGGCTCAACGAAGTGCCTCAATTGCTTTCGGAATAAGAGGAGTATGATCGGCGATTCCATCCCGTCCGATTGTCATCGTCTTCGTCAGAGTAGGATCGCTCACCCCGGTCTCCCGCCGAAGAGGATCCAGCCTCGCCCCGAAAACGGCCTTGCTCATCCCGATTCGAGCGATGGTCTCCTGCGGTGATCACTCCGGTCCGGCGTCGGGAGGCGTCGCGTTCCCCAGCGCGAGTGTCGCTGCGGCTGGAACTGCGCGAGCGGTTCTCAGAATTGGATTCGCGATCCCGCGCATAACGACCTTGATCGGCCTGATTTCGAGCTGAACGGTTGGAACCCGGGCGTGAGGAGCCACGAGAGGCATCGTCAGAAGAACGTCGGGTTTCATAGCTGCGATCGGCCGATGATCGGGACTCACCCTGAAACCGGTCCTGGTTGCTTCGCGAAGAGTATCCCGAGCGGCCTGTTTGCCCCCTCTGGGAGCCTTCACCCGACGAGGAGGAACTACGATTTTCGCTCCGGTACCGTCCTTGATTATCCCGGTCACGATCAGAGGACGATCCGGAGGATCGAGCGCTGCTGCGACGATCGTTGGAGTAGGCGGAGGAGTCACCTCCGTAGTTTTGGCCCTCGAACCGACCATATTGATCCCGGTCGCGACTCGTGTCGGAAGATCTCCAGCCGGAAGAACCCCGGTTCATTTGGTGATCCGAATAGCGATCATCGCCTTCCTCGCGGGACGCTGAGGAGCGAGAGCGGGTTGGAGATCTTCCGTGATCGTCACGCTCACGCTCGGGCCCTCGATCCCAGTCGCCCTCCCGTTCGGAGTTAGAATATTCAACCCGAGGGAATGATCGGCGGCTGTCGTCGTACTCGGTCCGGAAGGTGGGTCGATCCCGGTCAGAGTAGCGCTCATAGTCTCTATCTTGACCCTCTCGATCCTCATCACGATGACGACCGCCGCTGCTCGAGCGTGGCGAATCTATATCTTCATCGTCCTCGGGAAAATACCTTCGGCCATTACCTTCACGCCATTCATCGGGGTGCCGTTCACGTTCATATTCTCCCTGTTCAGAAGTTGAGTGGCGATGCTGTGGGGCATTGTCCCATACAGGCTCATTGTCGCGTGGCATATCCGTCCTTTGTTGTGGTTTGAGTTTGTTTGTTTTGTTATCGGCGGCGTCTTGGTTGAGTCGGGCTTCTGAAATCCGGGTGAGCAACGCATCGGTGGACTCCTCCTCGCGAAGTGTCGTCTCGAGGAGCTGCGTGATTTTGTCCTGCTGCAAAGTTTTCGCCCAGGCCAGGAGCGTTCCATAAGTGGCGATCTCATAATGCTCAGCCTTTTGGGCGGAGGCGACGATGAGCGCATCCTTGCTGGCCGAAGGGGCACCTTGGAGTGACTTCCTGGCTTCGCCGATGATTCCGCGCATTCCGACGCAGGGTCGGTGGGGGGCTGGCTTGCCCAAGAGTTTGAAAATTTGCTGATCGCGTTTCACATGCTCCCGCGTCGCTTTCGCGTGATCGTTGATCGCCTGCTTCAGAGCGGGTTCGTGAACAGCTCGAGCCAACAGGGGCAAAGCTTTGACCTGTTGCTTTTCAGCGTGAAGAACATCGGCCAACTCACTCAGAAAAATGCGCTGTAGTGGGGAACTGGGAGCTTTTCGAGTTCGTGGCTTGGATTTCTTCCTGCGCTTGGCCCGGGGCTTCTGGGTCCCCGGAGGCTTGGGTGTGGATGGGGCCTCGGTAAGAGTTAGAGTGGGAGTTTTCACGGTTTCACATTTTAGCAAAACAGGTGCCAGCGGGCGGCCCGCATGCGTCCTATGGATTCGCCGAGAGTCTCTTGCAATCCTCCGGATTGCTTTGCATTTTGCGTCATGCAAAGCGCGGCCTTGAATCCAGTCGTGTCCCCACCCGGAAACCGGACCATCCGCCCTTCACCACGTTGAGCGGTCCGCGTCCACCAATAAAAAACCCGACAGTTGATAGCTGCACGAGTTGCCCCTCGTGGCCGTTCAACCGTCGGGCGTGGAACCGGAGGAGGCCTTCCCCAGAGGAGTCAGGCCGTCCTTCAGTTACCAGATGCCGTCAGGGTTGGGTTTTTTCCTGGATCTTTTCACCCATCTTTTCAATGTCCTGCCCCGCGCCGTTCGCTGTGTGTTTGCAGCCGCTACCAGCAAAGGAGAGCATCAAGCAGACGAGGAGGAGACCGAAGCGTGTAAGTGCCAGTTTCATGGGGATCGAGTTCATAATTGTTGTAGTCAGGTCGTGGTGGACGAGTTGAAAAAATCAAGCGCTCATGCTTTTCCGAGTCTCAAGACGGCCCCGACGGACGTCAGGGCGACCCCGAGCAGCAACAGCCAGATCGACTTCTCGGTAGGGCTGCCGGTAAAGAATCGAGAAAGCTCGGAACTGAAGGATTCGGAGGCGCTCACACCAAGAATGGTGACAACGATTCCACAAATGATCAGGACGAGGCCGAGGTTCTTGTTCATACGACAACTTCCTACGCAAGGACCGTGCCGAGTCACGCCCCCACCAATGAGTATGGATTTTTGGGTCAGTGCCCCCGATTGAACCCAGTAGGAGGCTCGAAAGATTGCATTTTGCACGACCCGCATGGCTGGTAGTGCGATTTGCAATGCGAAATGAACCCTCATGTGTCGCCAGACATGAACAGGGCTTCCGACGCCCGCTCGTGTAACCCGGATACTCCAGATCGCCCCAGGACCTCTGCCTACCGCGAGGAGAGCCAGCTTTCGCGGTTCGCATCGTTCGGAGCCCGAGGTCAAGCCACGTTCCAAATCGCCTGCGCCACGCCAACCTCCTCACCCGGCATGCTTATAGCTAAAGCCAAGCCGCTTCCGTTGATGGGTGAGGTTTGAACGAGACCCAATCGCTGCGACGCGGAAGCAGAAAAACTGAAGACGGACTTACACTAACATTCATCCGACTGGTCCTATGCTCTATACTCTAGCTCTCATCCTGATTATTGCTTGGCTTCTAGGTCTGGTTTCCTCCTACACGATGGGTGGCTTTATCCACATCCTCCTGGTCGTGGCTATCGTCGTTGTGCTCGTGCGAGTGATTCAAGGCAAGAAGGTCAATTAATGAAGCCCCTCGTTCCACTCCGCCACAGCGGCCGCAGCCATCGCGATGCTCACCGCATCGCTCCATCTCCCGAGTCGTTGTTGAAGACCAGGGATTCCAGCATCCGGAGCTGGATCCAGGTTTCGAGCCAATGGATCGGAATCCTGCTGCTTCTGGTGACATCACCAGGTTCTGTCTATGGACAGCTGGACCCAGTGCGACGCAGTCTGCTGCAGGTCGGGTATGACCAGCCGATCAACGGGCGTGGTCCCCAATCAGGGTACGCCTATTACTATTACAACAACCCGGCGATTGCGGGCACCAACGTGATGCTCCGGCTGGCGATCGCTCCGATTTACCTGGACGGAGAACTGGGATTCCGCGGGCTGATCTCGCCTCATACCGATCTCGGGATTGGCTTCTCCGGGGGAGGCTATGGTGACAATTACTACGAGATACGACAGGGTAACTATCATCGGGAGGAAAGCTTCGATGGCCACGGAGGCGGACTCTCCGTCGGCATCTACCAACTGCTGAATCCAGCCATGACCATCCCCCTTTCGCTGGTTGTGAAAGGAGGCGGCCGCTATTCGGTGTTCAACCGGACCGGCAATACCGATGACAGCTTTGAGCCGCCCGATGATCGCTTTATGCCGTATTTCCGAACCGGCTTGCGCTTCGCCGGAAAAGAGCCCGTGTTGTATCCCGACCTGGGTCTCGAACTCTCCGTCTGGTTTGAGCGACAATGGCGGTCGAACGATGGCGGCTTTGGGTTTCTTGGAGATCGACGCATTCAATCGCGGGTGGACCTTTACTGGGCGTACGCCGGTTTGGACTATGCGTGGACCAACACCGGCCACAAGGCCTCCTTGGCGGTGACGGCGGGTGGATCGGGCGACGCAGACAGACTGGGTGCCTGGCGGCTAGGCGGAGTGCTTCCCCTGGTGGCAGAGTTTCCCTTGATTCTGCCCGGGTACTATCATCAGGAATTAACGGCCCGGCGGTTCATGCATTTTCATGCGAGCTACCTCATTCCGCTGGACGGCACCGGTCGGTTCCAGCTTAGGTTAGAAGGGGCTACCGCCTACCTCGATGAGCTGGAGGGATTTGAACAACCGGACAGCTGGCAGTCAGGGGTGGGCGGGGGGCTGACCTTCACTCCAAAAAGCAGGATCTGCCGAATCGTGGCCCGCTACGGTTACGGCATCAATGCCGTGCGGGAACGTCGAAGCGAAAAGGGAGGGCACAGTGTTGGCCTCCTAGTCCAATACGATTTTGAGCAGGCTCGGCAGGGGCGCTAACAAGCCCGGGGTGACAGGATGCAGGTGCGCTCCGAAGGGGCCACGCCAGCGCGGTGCCGACGCCGCCCTGCTCTGCCTGAATCGGCACAACTGTTAACGAGCACGAACAAGCCTCTGAAGCGCAAGAACCAGATCTACCGGTCGGTGGTCGTCGTGTGGCTCACGCTTTCCTTAGTCAGCGTGGTGCTGGCAGCCGCGACGTGGAAGGAACTCTCGCGCCGCCTCGAGGCGAACCGGGTGATGGTCACCACCGCGCGGCGTGTCGACGAGCTGCTCAAGCTGATGCTCGACATCGAAACCGCACAGCGTGGTTTCACCATCACGGGCGATGACCAGTTTCTCGCGCCCATGGGTAACGCCGAAAAGGAAGTGCCAGCCCTCCTTGCCAATCTCAGGGACCTGGCGCGCGACCGCCCCCGTTTGCTCGAGGAAATCGGGAAGTTGCAACGGCAAGTGGACCTATGCATGGCTTCCCATCAGGAGGTTCTGGAGAGTCGAAGGAACCAAGGTCTCCTGCCCGCGGCGAAGCTGGTGGCGTCGCGTGAAGGCCTGCTCCGCATGGACGCGCTGCGACAGCAGATCGACGCCATACAAAACCTGAGCCCCGAGCGTGCAGAGATCGGGGAAAATGATACCAAAGGTCAGCTCTTGCGCGCCGGGTTGACCAGCCTCAGTGCAGGCGTGGTCGGAATCGGCGCGGGCGTGTACGCCTTCTGGCTGGCCAGAATCATGTTGGGGCACAAGGAACGCGAAAGGCAATTGGTCGAAGCGCGTTTGCAGGCTGAGCGGAGCAGCCGCGAAAAATCGGCCTTCCTGGCTAACATGAGCCATGAAATCCGCACGCCGATGAATGCGATCCTGGGGTTTTGTGAACTGCTGGCCAGCGAACTGAAGCATCCTCGCCAGCTCCAGTATCTACACGCCATGCGAAGCAGCGCCGACTCTTTGCTCCAGCTCATGAATGACATTCTGGACATGTCCAAGATCGAAGCAGGAGTGCTGGAGCTGCGCCCGGAGCCAACCGATCCCAAGGAGATCTGCGATTTTCTGCAGACTGTGTTTTCAGAGCCCGCGTCGAAAAAGTCGATCAAGCTGGAATGCCACATCTCCGAGGAACTCCCCCGGGCGCTGCTCATTGACCGCGTACGACTGAGACAAGTATTGATCAATCTCGTCGGAAACGCCGTCAAGTTCACGGATCGGGGGAAGGTCGCGGTGCAGGTGCGGGGCCTCAACCTGGATGATCGGAGCAACATCACTCTGGTGATTGAGGTGATCGACACGGGTGTTGGGATCCCCGAACACCGCCTCGATGCCATTTTCCAACCCTTCGTGCAGGCGGGCACACATCGGGAAAAAGAGACCTCAGGCACCGGGCTCGGCCTCTCGATCGTGCAGCGCCTGACCGAGAAGATGGGGGGCTCCGTCAGAGCCACCAGCGTCCTCGGACAGGGTTCGACGTTCCGATTGGAGTTTCGCGACGTGCCCGTCTCGGCTCGCGCCAGCTCCTCGGACCCCTCGGAAGCCAGTCCGTCGCTGAACTTTGACGCGTTGCAGCCTTCGACAATCATGGTCGTGGACGACAACGAGACCAACCGTCACCTGGTCCAGGGGATCTTCGCCGGCTCCCGCCACCGCCTCGTGCTGGCATCGGACGGCAGAGATGCTCTCCTCAAGGCGCGGCTCGAGCGTCCCGACGTCATCCTGCTCGATCTGCGGATGCCCGTGATGGACGGCAGGGAGACCTTGCCGGAACTCCGCAAGATCCCCGGCATGGAATCCATCCCCATAATAGCCGTGACCGCGTCCAGCCTCTTGAATGACGAGCAGGAACTCAAGCGCATGTTTACGGGTTACATTCGCAAGCCGTTTACCCGCCAAGGCCTTTTTGAGGAACTCGCCAAATTCATTCCTGCCTCCCCCGATTCTAGCGGTGCTGCGGTTGTCAGCCCGCTTCCCACAGGACGACCATCGCCCGGGAATGCCGCACCGGAGCTGATTGCCATACTCGAGCAGATGGAACGAGAAGTCTGGCCCGAGGTTCGAGCGACCGGCGCATTTGGCGAAAGCCGGCGTTTCGCCGGGGCTCTAATGGAGCTCGCCACAGTATGGCATTGCCCCTATCTTCAATCCTACGGCCTTGAGCTAGCTCGACACGCGGACTCCTACGCGCTAGTAGAGCTTGAGCAAAGCTTGGCGGCATTCACTTCCGTCATCAGCGCTTTGAAAGGCCACCGAACCTCATGACTTCAAACACACCAGTTGCATCAGATCCCCGAGGGGAAAACCAAGCTCCGGCGACGATACTCGTCGTGGATGATCAACCCGCCAATATCCAGGTGGTGGGCGGAGTGCTCGGCAAGCTCGGCCATGAGATCATCCCCGCACAGGACGGAACCACCGCATTAAAGCGGTTAGCCCTGCGCCCGCCGGACTTAATCCTCTTGGATTTCCTCATGCCGGAGATGGATGGCTGTGAGGTCTGCGTGCAGATCCGGAAGAATCCTGACCTGAGCGACATTCCGGTCATTTTCCTCTCGGCCGCTGATGACAAGGACTTCATCGTCCGTGCCCTGGAGGCAGGCGGTGTCGACTATGTCACCAAGCCATTCCACCACGCGGAATTGGTTTCACGCGTCAACACTCAGCTCGCCCTGAAACGAGCGCGGGACCGACTACGCTGGCTGGCGGAAGACAAGGATGAGCTGCTCGGCATTCTCGCTCACGATCTTAAGAACCATTTGGGCGGGATGCAGATGAGCGCCCAACTGCTGGGCCAGGCCATTGTCGGCGGCCGAGGCTCGGAAGTTCGGGCGAGCCAGCTCGCCGAGAACATCAGCCATACGAGCGGCCAGCTCCTGGCGTTCGTGAAGGAGTTATTGGCCAACGCGGCCACAGATCATGCCATGGTCCTCAAGCCGAGAACGCTGAGCCTGGCCGACGCTGCGGTGGTTGCGGTGCGCCAGTACGGCGAAGCCGCCCACCGAAAGCAGCTCCAGGTCCATACCGCCATCGCTCCGACCGGGACCGATGTCATGGCCGATCCCACGGCAGTAAACCAGGTCTTGGACAACCTGCTGTCGAACGCGTTGAAATTCTCGCAACCGGGACGGGAGATCTTTGTGACGGTTACGCCGGCTGAGAGCTACGTCGAGTGCACTGTGCGAGACCAGGGGCCGGGTTTCACGCCCGAGGACCGGGCGCGGATGTTCAAGCGATATGGACGACTTTCAGCGCGACCCACGAGCGGCGAACCGTCCACCGGCCTAGGATTGAGCATTGTAAAGAAGCTGGTCAACGCCATGGACGGGGAGTTGATCTGCGAGAGCACTTTCGGCCAAGGGACCACATTCGTCGTTCGCCTTCCCAAACCAAAGCTTAGCTAAATATCAAACACTATGGACTTTCTGGTAATCGACGACGATAGAACGTTCCGCGACGCCACCTGTTTTGTCATCGAGGATGAGGGGCACTATGCGGAAGGCGTGGCTTCCGGGCAGGGCGGGCTGGCCCGGCTCAAGGAGGACAAGTTCGATGCGGCGCTGCTGGATCTCAATCTTGGCCAGGAAAGCGGGCTAGAGGTGCTGGTGGAAATCCAGAAGCAATTCCCCGCCCTGCCGGTGATCCTATTCACCGCTCAAGGAAGCGTCAAAACAGCCGTGGAGGCGATGAGGAGAGGCGCGGCCGATTACTTGGAGAAGCCCTTCCTGCGCGAGCAACTGCACACCGTGCTCGCTCGAGTACAGCGGTTTCGGCAGCTCGGCCAGCAGATCGAAAAGCTGGAACGGGAGGTGATCGAGACCAAGTCGCAGAACGCGGAGCCCATCTTCGATTTCACCACGCCCTTGATGCGCGAAGTCATGGAGGTGCTGATGCGGGCCGCGCCGACGCCGGCATCCATCCTGATTCTCGGCGAGAGCGGCACCGGGAAGAGCGTCGCGGCTCGAGCGGTTCATCAAGGCAGCCACCTCGCCGACAAGCCTTTCGTGACCATCAGTTGCCCCAGCCTTTCCAAGGAGCTTCTCGAGAGCGAGCTCTTCGGCCACGTCAAAGGCTCGTTCACGGGAGCGCTCAAAGATCATTGGGGCAAGACCAAGGCGGCGGAGGGAGGCACGTTGTTCCTGGACGAGATCGGCGATCTACCCATGGAGATCCAGCCGAAACTACTTCGCCTGCTGCAGGAGCGAGAGTACGAACGGTTGGGCGAGAACGTTACCCGCCAAGCGAACGTGCGTGTGATCGCCGCAACCAACCGCGACCTGAGGAAACGCGTAGCCGAAGGAGCCTTTCGGGAGGACCTTTACTTCCGTCTGAACGTGATTGCGGTGGAGATGCCGCCGCTGCGCGCCCGCCAGAACGACCTACTCCGTTTCGCCGAGCACTACCTGAAACATTTCTCCGCGCAATGTGGGCGCACGATTTCCAGCTTTTCCGAGGATGCCGTAGCGCGACTGTTTGCGCATTCCTGGCCGGGAAATCTTCGGGAATTGCGCAATGCGATCGAGCGGGCGGCCATTCTTTCGCGGGGAGAAGCGATCCTTCCTAAGGATCTCCCGGCCGACCTCAATGGCTCCGCCGACGGATCTGCCCCAGGGCAGAGCCCAACCCCGGCGGCGGCCGGCACGCTCATTTCTCTGGAGACCCTAGAGGAGCAGCACATTCGCCAGGTTCTGGCTAGGACCCGAAGTTTGGTGGAAGCGGCCGAGGTGCTGGGCATCGATCAAGCCACCCTCTACCGGAAACGCAAGAAGATTGGCTTGGAATAGGCCAGTTTGGTCGAGCCTCCCCACCACTTACTTGTGGCTGGGAGGCCGAGTGGTGGGCGGACGGATAAGCCTGTCACCTCCAGGACATCCGCGGCAAACCAAGGTCCTGGCTCAAGCGTTTCTCTGAATCAAAGACACCAAGAATAGAATCAGAAACACACCAAAGAGGACCTTCGCAATCATGGCAGCGGTTCCGGCCAGAGCGCTGAAGCCCAAGAAGGCGGCAGCCAAGGCGACGATCAAGAAAATCAAGGACCAGCGTAGCATAAATGAAACTTTCTCCCGGATTGTTTGGGTTAACAGACAGGACTTTAAAAATCGGATTTCGATCGGAACCCGCTCGAAGGATTGGACCCGCCGCTTCGCAGACCGTTCCATAATGCGGTGCCCAACTTGAACCACCCCAACGCACGAGAAAAGACCGTCGCGCCAGGTTTCGCTGATCCTGGCGCCTGAGGAGTTCCGCGCAGGAGGCGTATCGCACTCCAGATCGCGGTGCCGGCGGCGGCCAGGCTTCCAACCCGCGTGGCATCATTTCGAATGCCACTTATTGCGAGTTGCGTCACTGAACGAAGTCCGGCCCAGCTCTCGCCAAGGTTCCTTCGTTGAACTTCGGCCGTGGAAGTCAGCAGCCGCCGTCTCGATTCCAGAGTAGTCACTTGAGCAAGCGTTCTAAACATTCGCGGTCCTTCTGGAGCTGCCCCAGAGTCTCCGGGAGGATGGACCACTCGCGTCGCATTTTCGCCAATCGCCGATAATAAAGAAAGGCGGCCAGCGAGTAGACCGAAGTGAGAATGAGCAGCGCATACCCCGGGGAATGCTCCCAGAGGAGCACCGCCACTGCGATCGTGAGCGAAAAGCCAGCCAGAAGGCCAAACGCGGCCACCAGCAAAGAGAGAAAAAACGCTGCGATCCAACGCTCTCGTTCCTCCTGGATTTCCACCACGAAGAGCTCCAACCGGACCTGTCCGAGGCCGAGCAAATCTCGTCCGAACCGCTTGAGCAGACCCTGGATCTCTCGGAAAATGGAAGGGCTTTCGACCATGCCAGACCCCTGGTTAGCCACGTCGGGTAATCAGATAGCTGAGCACCGCTCCCAATCCGAATGCGATCGCCATGGCTTCGTATGGATTCTCCCGAACGCGCTTGTCAGCGGCCGTGACGCTGGCGGTGGCTTGTTCTTTAACGAGGGCTATGACGTCTTGACCTCGTTCCAATGCGCTCTCCAGGCGCTTACGGGCTTCGGCCACCTTCTCGTCGGCCACATCCGCGGTGGCCTGGAGCAGGGCTCTCGCTTCTTCGGCTAAAGTATGGGCGTCATGTCGAACCGCAGCGGGGGTTTCGTAACGTGAATTCATAATAAGGTTGGGGGCTGGTTGTGTCGGTTAAAGTTTGGGATGAGGAATGATGAGTCTGGCTAAACAATTAAAGGGTTCCGGAACGCGCTCCGGGATGCGCTCACGTTCCAGATCCACCAGTGCGGCGCCGGGAATAATCTCGATTGCCGATCGGTGCGCTGATGCCGTTGCAGAGGTCAGGACAGGACGGTCGTTCTCAAGCCTCACGATCATCACGAGGTGTAGTGGCCTCCTTGGCTCGGTCCGATCCGTGAAACGATAAATGGCTTCGCCACGAGCGGGACCCGCCTCCGGCGAGCGCGCGCTCTGCGGTTCGACGGCCAAGGCTGAGTGCGATTCTTTCATTGCGGCGTTCCTTCGATTCCCACTCTAGCTAGTAAGGTGCCAACGCGATATGACGGGCGATTCCTGGTTTTATCGCCTTGTTACGGCCATCGTGTCCTGGAATCGGCGCTGAGGTCTTCGCAGACTGCCCAATCCGCACGGAGACTCGTTGCAGGTTGCAAGCTGGGTTGCGGCGGACACGAGTCGTCCGGAATCGTTCAGCGGGAAGCAGCGTCGTCCGAAAGCGCGATGGATCTCAAAGCGGCCTCTAGCATGTCGATGCGAACCGGCTTGATCAAATGGGCAGAGAATCCCGCTTCCTCACTGGACGCAACGTCCTTTTCCATACCGTAACCGGTAAGCGCGACGCCCCTCGTGCGAGGGTTCGCCCGTCGAGCCTCGATCATCAGATCGCAGCCGCTCCCATCCGGCAGACCGATGTCCGAAACCACCAAGTCAAATGACTCGCTGGCGAGCCATCGGCGGGCTTCCTCCAAGGTGGCCGCCGACCGTACCCGGAATCGACGCCTAACCAGCAACTGTTCAAGGGCCTGTCGCGTCGGATCATGATCCTCAACGAGGAGGAGGCTGCTCATGGCCAACGGAGCCGCCGACGATGGGGATAGGGGCTCCGAACCCGGCTGCAGGGGAGCGGACGTGTCAAGGGGGGCCGGCTTCAGCTCCGAGGGAAGAGTAATTGTGAACATGGCTCCTTGTTCGGGTCCTTGGCTCGATGCCTCGATGGTGCCGCCATGGTGTTCGATCAAGAGACGGCTAATCGCCAGCCCCAAACCCAGACCGCCAAAGGAGTGCGCTTTGCCGGACCGGGCGTGCTCCCCTTGCTTGAAAGCTTGGAAGATTCGACCCAATTCGATCTCGCTGATGCCGATGCCATTATCCGATATGATAATCTCCGAACGATGGGTTAGGACCGACCGCCGCGTGGTGACCCAAACGTCTCCTCCCTTCGGCGTGAACTTGATGGCGTTCTTCAGGACGTTCCAAAGAACCTGCTGAAGTCTGACGGAATCCCCCATCACCCAGCTGTTTTTATCCTTGAGGTCGAGGTGAAGATGAAGCTCCTTCTGCTCGACCTCCGGACGGACGGTGGCGATGGCATCGAGCAGAACAGAGTGCAGCTCGATGGACTTTAAATCGAGCGGGAGTTTGCCCCGGGTGATGCGGGTAATGTCGAGCAGATCGTCAATCAGGCGAGCCTCCAGCGTCACATTCTTCGCGATGGTGGCAAAATCAGCCCTCACCTCCGCCGGTAGAGACATATCGTTTGCTGATTCACTGGCGAGCAAGAGCACGGGGTTTAGGGGAGTTCTCAACTCGTGGGACAAGGCGGCCAAAAAGTCATCCTTGGCTCGATTCGCCTGCTCCGCCGTATCGCGCGCCCGCTCCAGCTCTTCTTCCGCACGCTTTCGCTCGGTCACATCCTGCGAAACGGCAAGAGTGGATTGGGGTCGGCCTGCTTCGTCTCGAATAACGACAAGGCTCGTGCGAATCCAAATCACTTCGCCTCCCGGGCGAACGCAGCGTTCTTCGATGACCGACCGCGCTGGCCCCTTCATCAATTCCTGAAGACACGCTTCGCTCCGCGGCCAGTCTTCGGGGTGGAGGATGTCCTCCATGCGCATCTGCAGCAGCTCCTCGCGGGTGCGTCCGGTTATTTCGCAGAACCGGTCATTCACGAGGGTGAGCCGGCCGGAGAGGTCGCGCTGGGCGATGCCAGCGCCCGCCTGATTAAAGACGCCGGACAGGCGGGCCTCACTTTGGCGAAGCGCCGAATCGGTGGATTGAATCTGATCAAGCATCGAATTGAACGCCTCGGTAAGCACTCCCAACTCGTCCTGACTTTGTTTGAACACACGGACGGAGTAGTCCTTCTGCGCGGAAACCACCCGGGCGGTTTGGGCCAGGTCGAGCAGGGGCTGAGAGATTCCTCGCTGAAACAGGTTCGAAAGGAAAAGCGCCACGAGCCCGGAGCCGCCCAGCACGAGGAGCATCACCAAACCATACACCCCCATCCGGCGGTACATCTCGTAAAGGTCCGCCTTGACGATGAGAGTACCCACCCGCCGATGGCCCTCCACCACCGCCCGGACGATCGTAAGGAAGTTATCCTGGAACAGGACACCATCCGGGACTTCCGCGGTAGCAATCGGGTTGTTGGTTTGATGGGCGGGGTAGCGAGCGTAGAGCTGCCCCTGATGATCGAAGAGCGCGGCCGCGACGATTTCCGGCTCAGCACGCAGGCCTGACAACAGCTCCTCCGCCAGCTTTTTATCGTCAAAAATAATCACGGCGGCACTGTTCGCGGCGATCAGCTCCGCCATGGTGGAGATGGCCCGGGTGCTGGCAGCCTTGTAGCTGTGGAGCTCATAGGAGAAGAGGGCGACACAGGTGAGGATCAACACCGAGAAGCTGGTGGCCAGATTCACCACCACTAATTTGCGCTTAATGGGAAAATCTCTGAATCGCATGCTCACTCATCTCCTGCCTGCACGATCGTGCAAACTCGCAGAAGCTTGGCGCTCATCGTGAGCCCGCTGGCTTTCGCACTGTCTAGATTGACCCGGAGTTTGATCTTGCGGTCCGGGGTTGATGCCATCCGCACGGTCCCGCCAGAGGACAGGAATCCGTCGAAGTCACTCACGGTCAGCAGCGAACGGCCTCGAACTCGTTTCAGAGCCTCGGCCACTTCATTTCTCCGGGCGAGCCCGAAGAACACCACTTGCGCGTCAGCGGCCTCCTCAATTCGGTTGATCCGACGAATGACGATGGGGCGGTTGTTGCTCCGTTCCGCCCGCACCGCCTCATCCAGCGCACCGCCGAAGGGATCCGGACCCACCACACACACAATAAACGGCGATTCTGGAGAAGGAAAGGCGGAGGCCGGCCACTCGACAAACTGAGTCAGGTTATACAACAACACCGCCTTCAGCTGATACTCCCGCGAGACCTCCTGGCCGATGGACCACGGTGCCGCCCAGGTTAAGGCAATCCACATCAGGCCCGTAAGCGCGAGGTGGCTTCCCTCACGCAAAAGCCTCCATGCTCTCGGCAGGTGTCTAGCGTGTCTCAGAACCTCCATGTGATCTTTCCGTAAACGCTGCGCGGGATTTCCTGAGTTCCAAATTCTGGGTGCTTGGAATCATAAAGATTCTGGCCGACAACCGAGAACTCCATCCGTTTGTATTGCCAGGCCAGCCTCACATCGATGCTGAAATAACTGTCCACACGGGGATTGTCCAAGGTATCCACGAATCGACCCGTGGCATCCAGTTGAAACCCGTTCCAAAGATTGAGGATGGATTGGAAGGAGAATTGGTGTTGCGGATCGTTTCCCTCTCGCACGCTGGCATTGACCCCTCCCGGACCATCCGGCCAGAGATTCTTGTGAAGGTAGTTGTAACCCCCTTGAATCCTCCAATTATCACTCAGCTGATATTTGGACGTCAGCTCAACACCCCAGATTTCGCCCCGATAATGATTTGCCAACACATAGCTTCCGGGCCCGATGAGGTCCAAGCTGCGCAGATCCTTATAAAAGTTATAGTAAGGGGAGATGGAAAACTGGAGGCGATCCGTTGGCTGAACGCGATAACCCAGCTCATAGGCGAGGAGATCCTCGGCTTCGAACCCAGGCCCGCCTGACAACCGAGGAACCCCGACCGGGACGGGAGGCGCCGGCGTGTAGTAGTCGGTATCGATGCGGCTGGGCGCCCGAACGGCCCTTGAGACTGCCGCCCACACAATCTGCCGCTCGGCCGGCATATACGCCAGACGTACGCTGGGTTGCACTTCGATACCCGAGTAATCGTTATGCTCGATCCGGGCGCCCAGCGTCGTTTTGAGGCGTTCAGGAACCAACTCGATCTCATCCTGGAAGAACGCGCTCGCCAGCTGTAGGTCTCGATTGGGGGGGAGGAAAGCAGCCACGCGCGTGTTGGTGATGCGATCCTGCATCAAGCGATACCCGCCCCCGACGACCAGGGTCTGACGTTCCCCCAAAGGCAGCTGGTGCTGCAGGTCGATGTCATAAGTCTTTAAGTCCTCCACGAACGCATTGGGAATCTCCCGCCACGTACGATCGAAGTAAGTCTGCACCTTCAGCTCGGCTCCGTTTGCGTAACGTCGAGTCCAGCGACCGAGCAGATTCTGTCCATCGATTCCAATGGAAGACGTGGGACGGCTCTGGGTGCCGCCGTAAAAATCGCCTTGGAAGGTGAACGCGCTAAGTTCGGAAAGGTCCCAGTCCGTTCGAAAGCCTCCTTGCGTCAGGTCCCAGCCGTTCTGGGCGGATCGCCCGTTCGCCAGGGAGGTTTCATTCCGATCGAACCGCTGAACGTAGACCCGATAGAAGAGATTCGAGGACGCCGCCGCTCCGTAACGGATCGCACCGAAATCCTGGAGAAAGCTTCCCCCGCCGCCGGTGATATAAGTGCCCTGGGTATCCTTTGCGCTGCGGGTGATCACGTTGATCACTCCGTTTACGGCGTTCGCTCCCCAGAGAGCGCCTCCCGCTCCACTGACGACCTCGATGCGGTCCACATCCTCGAGCAGCACATGCTGGGCATCCCAAAAGACACCGGCATAGAGCGGGGTGTAAATCGTGCGCCCATCGATCATGACCAGCAACTTATTGGCGAGAGTATTGTTGAAACCTCGAGCACTCACGGCCCACTCGCTCGAGTTCACTTGGGCAACAGAGAGGTTGGGGGACAATCGCAGGGCCTCAGGCAAGCTGGTTGCTCCAGATCGGCGGATATCTTCCCCGGTGACCACGAAGACGGCTGCGGGGGCCTGTGACGAGAGCTCCGTCGTTTTTGACACGATGGTGACCCGCTCATCGAGCAACTCAGCCAAGCTCATGTCTTTGAGACGGCGGATCGCCTCCCCGACCTGGTTGGTAACGCCCGAAGTCTGAGCCGACCCATGGATGGGCAAAAGCCACAACCCCAAACGGATTAGAATCCCCTGCCCCAACCTTATTCTCCAGGAGGCGCCCTTCATAGCTCCTCTCTCAACATGTCCGGACAACGCCCACGGCCGAGATGGATAAGGAATCCGGATAGCCCAGTGCTACCTGAGCGAAGTTACCTTGATTAGCACGTGACGCCTCTGTGAAAAACTGGGTCAAGGCGCGAGCGCGCTCGCCGCTGTCAAGAGGGTGGTCGCGTTGGTCGTACATCTTTCGGTTCGATGCAAGAGCTTTCACTGTGCCATTTTACGTGAAGAGGACACCCCCTAAAACGCCGAAGGTTTCCGCTGGAACGGTCAAAAGCGACAGCGCGACTCATGCAAAACGCCCTAGCGTTCTGCATGGTGCATTGCAGCCTGCAATCCGTGCTTTTTGATTATCTAGGGTGCGTAACGATCGGAGTGCCGTTGTCTGGACCATGTTGAAGGCCAAGATCGTTGCGAAGTACGGGAGGGCGCCGGGTGAAGCCGGGCGGTCTGCAAGGAAATCATGGCGATGAGGGCCCCGAAAACGCTAAGGAGCCGAAGGCGTCTCACCACCCGGTCAGTGGCATTCTTCCAGCTTAATACACCGGCCTTACACCCAGTTCCTACACCACCAAACCAGCCTGACTATGTTCAGAAAATTCCTGATCTGCGTTGCACCCTCGGAGGCCCATACATTTCACATGGTGGATCAGCTTCGGGCGGGAGGCTTCTCTAATACCCGCATCAGGGCATTTCTTGGATTCGACCGTTCACCTCTAGAAACCTTTTCCTCCCTGGATGTCGCGGGAGAGGAACAGTGGGCCACGACGGGTGCCTGCGGAAGTTTTTCTGACTTGGGATTTCCGGATTTGGAAGCCCAACGCTACGAGCAAATGCTCCGCGCTGGGCGTATTGTCATCTGCGTCCAGACCGATGCTCCGGAGGAAATGGAGGACGTCATGCAAATTTTCGAGGAAGCCCGCGGTGAAGAAATCTCCAGCGTCGCCGACATTGGGCACCGTAGGGTCTTCACCGAATATGTTCCATTGGTTTGATGAGCCGGATCATGTGCAGAGATCGATGGAGTCGAAGTCTGAGTCGGGGAAAGTTCGACACGGAATCGATCTGCCTTTCGGAACTCTCCAACGAACAGCGCCTATGAATACACCCAACTTCGCACTCTGTGGCTGGGCAAGTCTCCCCTGCAATTGGGATTTCGCCTCGCGTGATGACATCCAAGGCTTGGTGGACGACAAGAAGGCAGAGCAGCCGCCCACCCCCGCTGCGACTGCTGGGGGACTCTCGCCTGGCGAGGATCCTAATGCCCTGGACCAGCCGGGGGAAGATCAGCCGCCCCCCACTGTGAACGCGCCCCGCGTTCGAGGATGGCTGCCAGGTTGGATGGCCGCCTTAGCGGAAATCATCCACTGACTAGCGATGTTGAGCCTGGAGGACTCGAGACTGGCGGGAACTGGGTCGAGACCCGCCCGTGACCCGCTCCGCCTGATCCACCGTGCAGAATGCAAGAATCGGAGAAGCCCAATTGTTCCAAACTGTTGCAATTCAAGAGCCGGGCGATCAAAGAGACCAGTGGCACCAGCTTTGCTGGAGGAATGCGACGACTATGGCGGTCACTGTGTGTATCTCCAATTCTTAAACGCAGACATTTATGAACAAACCTACGACTACCGACGTTCCACGCTGGGTAGCCCGGCCGCGGTGGATTCAGCCCACTGAGGAAGATCCAAGCCGGGACGGAGTGGAAGTATCCCATCGCGACGATGTGTTTGTTTTCTTCGTAGCTTCCTTTCCAGAAGCGGAACGGGTGCGCTTAATTGGAACTTTCACGGGCTGGGAAAATCATTCCCTCGTGATGGATCGCGCACCCAACGGTACTTGGTTCACCACTGTCCCCCTGGCTCCCGGTCGCTACGAGTACGCCTACCTGGTCGATGACCAGTGGCGGCTCGATCCAGCCTCGCCTCAGGTCTCGCACCGTTTTGGGCCCCGCGTCAATGAGTGCGTCGCATGAGAACCATGCAGCCATGAATTCCGAACTCCAGATACTCTTAGCCGAGGATCAGGAAAACGACGTGACATTGCTGAGGCAGGCCTTCATAAGGGCGGCCGTCAAATGCACCATGCAGTCGGTGCCGGACGGCGCCGAGGCATTGGCTTATCTCGGCGGCAGTGGGTCATATAGCGATCGGTCCACATTTCCCTTTCCTCAGCTCGTGTTATTGGATGTGAACCTGCCACGCCTCGACGGATTCGAGGTGCTGCAGAGACTCCGCAGCAACGAATCACTCCGACCGCTTATCGTTCATTTGTTCACCTCGTCCACCCGCAGCTCCGACATTGAGCGTGCCTATAGGTTGGGAGCCAATAGCTACGTGGTGAAGCCGGGTAGTATGGACGGTTTGGTGGCGTTCGCACGTGCCTTGCAGGATTGGCATCGATTCGTGCGCGAGGCGCGACGGGTGCCAGGGGATCAAGGTTCCTTGAACCGATAGGATGAGCCGCCTGCCCGAAACAACCGGCGCGAAGGCGGCTGGAAGCTGGTGGGGTCGTCTCGTCTCTACCCCCCCGCCAGCAGCGACGGTCCGTCTCGTGGTGGCTGGGTTGGGTGGATATGCCCTGGCAGGGGCGCTGGTCACGTTGGCGGGATGGGCCACCGGGATCCAAAGGCTCGCGGATTGGGAGGCCAGCGGGATCACCATGAAAGCGAATGCCGCGATTGCCTCCGCGTGCGCGGGTGCCTGCCTGCTGCTTCTTGTCCTCCGACCTGGCTTCCGGCTGGCCATTCGCAGCCTGTCGTTCGTCGTCATGGCGCTCGGAGGCTTGACACTGCTGGAACACCTCATCGGCTGGGATCTGGGCATCGACACCCTCCTTTTTCACGAGGACCCGGGAGCCCGAGCCACGGCATCGCCAGGCCGAATGGGGCTTCCCGCCTCCACCTCCTTTCTTCTGTTGGGCACCGCAACGCTTTGGCTGACCTTCGAGTCATGGGCTCGGAATTGGCCCGTGTATTTAGGCACCACGGCGGCTGCCATCGCGTCCTTGTCCTTAACGGGCCACTTTTACGGAGCGGATTTGATGTTCTCCATTCCGCGGCTTACTGGGATCGCGATCCAGACCGCCTCCTTTATTCTGGCTCTCGGATTAGGTGTAGTTGGCTGCGTTCCCGAGCGCGATCCTGTTCGGATGGCCTTCGATCGGGGATCGGGGGGATTGCTGATCCGACGTCTTGTTCCGTTCATCGTGATCACGCCGTTCGCTCTGGGCTGGCTGCGGGTGTCGATCCAGGAAGCCGGGCTGGTCGACACTGCCTTCGGAACGGCTCTCAGAACGGTTGTGGAAGTGGGGCTGCTGATCGCGCTGCTCTGGTCCGCCGCCCGCTCCGTTCGTCGCCACGAACGGGCGCTGTCCGAAAACCGGGAGTTATTGCAGACCACGTTGCAAAGCATTGGAGACGGAGTGATCACTACCAATGTGCACGGCTGCGTAACGTATCTCAACCCCGTCGCAGAAGATCTTACGGGTTGGCGCCAAGCGGAGGCCGTCGGCCGGCCTCTGCGAGAAGTGTTTCAAGTTGTCAACGAGACCACGCACCAGCCGGCGTCAGATCCCACGCGGAGGGAGCTCGCCCGGAGCACTCCGGTAAGCTTGGAGGAGCGCTGTCTGTTGGTATCTCGAACGGGCACCCAGATTCCGGTCGACGATACGTCCGCTCCACTGCGCAACGCGGACGGGGAGGCGGTGGGTGGCGTGGTGGTGTTCCGGGACGTCACCCCACAAAGAAATGCCGAGCGCCACCTGCGCACCCATGCTGCCGAGTTGGAGCGTCGGGTGAAGGAGCGAACGGCGGCCCTCGAAAACAGCAACGAGCAACTGGAAGCATTCGTCTACTCGATTGCTCACGATCTTCGAGCCCCCCTGCGTACCATGGCCAGCTTCTCCCAGCTATTGATGGAAGATCACGCCGCTCGTTTAGACGACACCGGACAAGATTATCTGCGTCGCATCAAGGAGGGTTCCGAATTCATGGATCGACTGCTACTGGATCTTCTGGCCTACGGCCAGATCAGTCAGGCGGAGATGAAACTTGAGAAGGTGGAAGTGAGAAAGGCCCTGGATTCAGCCTGCCATCAGCTCGCCGCACAGATATCAGAGACGGGGGCACGCATCCAGGTGAACGGAACATTGCCCGTCGCTCTCGCTCACGAATCAGCCTTAAGCCAGTGCCTGGCAAATTTGCTCAGCAATGCCATAAAGTTTGTGGCACCCGGAGTACGGCCAACTATCGTCATTTCGGTGGACACGGTGCCGGCCAGCCCTCCGGCTGGAACGGATGCTCCGGCCTCGCCGGAACGGATTCGCCTATGGGTTTGCGACAACGGAATCGGCATCGCTCTCGAGCACCAGGAACGAATATTCCGAGTGTTTGAACGGTTGTATGGAGGTCGTTATCCGGGAACCGGGATAGGACTGTCCATCGTGCGGAAGGGCGTCGAGCGCATGGGGGGACAGGTCGGACTGCAATCCGCAGCGGGAGCAGGCTGTCGCTTTTGGATTGACCTGCTCAAGGCTCAATGAGAAGGACGGCTCCGTGGGTAGCACCAACACAGAACCGTCCTCGATGGATTCCTATCTGCTCCGCCAGCTGTTGGAGAACCAGCTGCGGTTCAGAGAATCCAAATCATCTCACGACTGGCCTGCGCTCGGCCTCTACGCCGGCTTCCCCGGCGGTCGAAATATCTTCCGCACCGGCTTCTTCGAAGATTTTCTTGGCACGCTTCACTTGTTCGGAAGAATCAGTATGGACTGACAGAAGCACGCCGCCCTCCTTCACTTTTCCTTCGTAGCGCTTGGCTTCAAATTCAGGAATGCCCATGCCGATGAGCGATCCCGCGATTCCGCCGACAGCGCCGCCAACGGCGGCACCGCTCAGGGCAGCTGCGATGGGACCAGCTGCGACAAACGGACCTACGCCGGGAATGGCCAAGGCTCCGATGCCCGCCAGCCATCCCAAGGCACCACCAAGAACGGCGCCCGTGCTGACCCCGGTGACCGCGCCCTCGGGTGCTTTGGTTCCTTTTTCTAACGCGAAGTCGCGTGTGCCTGTCTTGTCGGGAAATAGTACGGAGATGTCGGTGCTGGTGAAGCCATCCCGTTTGAGGCGTTCCACAATCTGAGAGGCTTGCACACCCGAATTCACGATGCAAAACACGGATTTGTTGCTCATATTAATTAGTTCTTTCCGCTTTGAGTTTGCTGTTGACTGCGCTCCCGCCCGAGATTGTTTCCCACTGGGTGGAGGTACGTGTTAGATATAGCTAGGAGGGTGCCAGCGGGGCCGATTTCCAGAACAACATCCGCCTCAAGGCATTAAGGAATCGACGCACCGCTGCGCTGATTCAGACTTCGGTGCGGAATGCGGTTTTTCTGGCGATGTCGTTGCAGACTGCAACTCCGTCCCCTCATTCGCCGAAGGAGACGTAGTGGTCTCCTCAGTCTGGGGCGCCGCTTGCGAACGACTTTCGGAACTTCGCGCCTTAACCAATTCGTGCACAAAGCGAATTTTTTCGATGACGGTGCTGGCCATGACGTAGGGATAGAGATCGGGCAAGCCCATGGACCGATTCAGGGAGTTCGTCGCTGCGACCAGCGGGAACCACCGGTCCAACATTTCATCAAATGATTGGCCGGGATCTGCCGGAACGAGCGTCGGCGAGCGGACGTTGATTGGCTCGGGCACCTCCGGATGGATGCGATAGTTTTGCCCCGTTTCGATCAGATCGATCATATGCAGATAATGAGCCCAAGTTTCGGCCCAATCCTCCCAAGGGTGAGAACTCGCATAAGCACTGATGAAGCGCGCCTCCCAACCAGGCGACGGTCCGTTGGCATAGTAAGCGCCCAACGCGGAATCGTAGGCGGCGGTTTCGTCGCCAAAAAGAGCTCGAAACCGCCCTGCCCAATCCGATCCCGCAATCAGAGCCCCCCAATAGTAATGGCCGGACTCATGACGAAAATGGCCGAGCAGCGTGCGCTGGGGTTCGTGGAGATGTTTCCGACGACGCTCCCTCTCCACAGGGTCGGCCTCGGCAAGGTCCACGGTGATCACGCCTTGTTGATGAGCGGTGGGTACCGGCGGGCCACCCGGCAGTTGGGCCATGAACTGGAAACGCAGCGCGGGCCACTGGTGGCGGGACGCTGCAAAACCGGACGTCGGCAGGGAGAGGTTGAGCAATGAATAAACCAGGCGACGTTTCGCGATTTCAAGCTGGTGCCAGTGCTCCAGGTTTCCGGCAACGCTGAGGTCGGGAATAATGAGGTTCAAACGACAGCAGTAGCATAGCTCTCCCGGATCATCGGCTTCCAAATACCAATTGCACACCGAGTGAATCCGACCGTTCGAACACAGCTGGAACTTTCTCCCCTGCGCCGCACCTCCCGCGGGAGACCATGATCCATCCGGGAAGGGCGTGAAGGTCGCGAGCTCCATCTGGGCGGGTAGAAAACCCAGAGTGTGACCACAGCGCACACAGCGGTCATTCTCGAAAAAAATGACCCCGCCACAAGAGCCACAGGCAAAGGTTTTCATGACTCGACAACCGGCGGAAGGCGCACCCCGCAGAGGCGCGCGCCTTTCCGCCTCTCTGATATTCAAATCAAAGACTCAGGGTTCCTCATAATCCCAGCCGCGGCGGATTTGGTGGCGATATTGTTCATACGACCGCTCGGGGTCGGCACCGCCCGATTCCCAGTCGTTTTTCAGTTGCGCATCTAGTTTCTCATCCCAGGCAGGATAGCGCTTCCCGTAGTGTTGCCGCGCGCCATAGCCAAAGCGATAACCGTGCTCCGCCTCCTCGAAAGTGGGCGCGCCGCGGGGAGGAATGGGCTCCTTGCCGACGGCCTGAGCCACGGTGTTGTTGACGTCCTGATCGGTGTCAGGTTCCTTGCCACCGAAGTCATGTTTGGTTTGATCCCAATCGCGCTTGAAGGCAGCTTTCACGCGCTCCCAGGACGAGTTGTAGACGGGCGTCCACCACTGAGGATCGAGTTGCTTGTTCATAAAAGGAGGCTGTTCGGTAACAGTTCAGGTTGTTGTTGTTGTTGTTGAGATCCACTGCAAAGCCGCGGTGGCCTTATTCGCGGAGTACAGCCTCCGCTAACGAAGGGACTCCAGCAAATCACATGCCCGCGAGAATTTCCCTCGTGGAAACCGAGGTCGGCTCATGGTTCGGAGGATTGGGTCCGCCTTTCGTACCAGCGCTTCGCACCAAGGAGATGCCAATCCCGATCTTCCTCCAAAAGCTCCAGGCCGAGGGCGATCAATCCGTAGCGC
This sequence comes from Verrucomicrobiales bacterium, assembly GCA_016793885.1. Lineage (NCBI taxonomy): Bacteria > Pseudomonadati > Verrucomicrobiota > Verrucomicrobiia > Verrucomicrobiales > Verrucomicrobiales bacterium. The sequence goes on along the minus strand of JAEUHE010000150.1, from coordinate 72,989 downwards.
ACATAGATCAAGCCCAACACCTTCTCGTCGATCCAATCCAGCTCTGCCCGAATGTCCGTTCCGCGGCCAACCAGTGCCAGACGGTGCAGGGTGAGGCTTTCCTTGGAGGCCCCCAAATCGAACTGCCCATTCAGATTGCTGATGGTCGGGACCCAGCGCAGCCAGCCCGGCGTGTCGGGCAGCGACCGGAGCGCCGCCAGCACCGGCCGTGTATCATGCATGCTCAGACGAACGCCGGCTTGCAAACTCCACGGCTCGCGGAGAGTCAAATCACCTCGATAGAGCTCTACTGTGGCGCTCCAAGGGGCGAGCGATCGGGTCGAGAGTCGGGGTGTAGATACATTGGTGAGCTGAAGGGTGGTCTCGGAGAGATCAAATCGTCCCTCCGCTGCCGGACCGGCGGAGAACCGCGCGGAAAGACGGGCATCCACCCGATACTCTTTCGAGGCGAGCAGCACGGCGAGGTCATCGCCTTCCAACTCGATCCGCCCCTCGAGCCCTTGATCGGGAGTGCGCTGTAACTGAACCATGGCGAGCACATCGCCGCTCTGAAATACCCGGGACAACGGCCGGGGCAAATATGCATTCAACCTGCTGGCGTCCGGAAACCGCATGGGTGATACCTGCATGTGCAGGTCCGCGTCGGCGAACCGACCCACGAGACGAAGGTCATGGGCGATGGACTGTAGCGACAACCGAGGCCCGATGGCCCCATCCACCCGCGTGTTGAGATGCCAAAGCTCCAGCTGGGTCTCCTCCAACTCCAAACGAGCCCGCGGGCGCTGATCGGGAGCCAACTCGATCTGATCGATCACGCTCGCGGGTCCACGCCAGGAATAGCTGCCCGTCGTGAGGATCAGCTGAGGCGAGTGGATCTCAAGTCGGGATCCTGGCCAATAAACCCCTCCGATCACCTGAATCGAAGCATCCAGAGTGCCCGCGCCTCCCAGCCGGATGTTCGAGGAGGGGTCAACGCGTCCACCCACCTGTCCCATGTCGATCAAATCGCCCTGGATCTCCAGTCGGGCGTCAAGATGATTGTAGATCTGGTCTCCGCGCGAGTCAGCAAACACCAGCGGGCCGAGCCGGCCGCTGAGGTTGATGCCGGCATTTGTTGAGACGGTCGCACCGCTGATGCCTACATCTCCGCGTCGGACTCGCCACGCATCGACGCGCGCCTCGAAATCCCCCCGGGTCAGGAAGCTGACCGCGCCAGTAATCTCCCCGGATCCAGTCACGCGTAAACCCGCGATCCAGATCTGATCCACCCGCTGGAGCTGCACCGACTCTATCCCGATGTACCACGAAGCCGAGGTAATGGCGGAGTTGGTTGCCGCCGGTTCAGCCAGCAAGGGAGGAATGGGTGGTTGTCCCGGACGTGCCGCACTGCCATCCCCAGAACGAGGATGGCGCAGTCGAAAATCGACTCCCGAAGCCGTTAGAGTCTCACAGATCACGCGCCGCCCCAGGAGCGGCACCAGATCAACATCAAAGGCACACTCGCGGAGCGAGCAATACCACACGTCCTTCGAGCTTCTGCCACTCAGCGAAACACCCTTCAATGAAATGACACCAGGGATCCAGGTGCGCGCCTCCGTCCAGCTCATGTAGAATCGCTCAGGACGCCGATTCACGAGTCGTTGAAGGGAGGCGGAATTCAAATAAAGATTCGCGCCGACCACATAAACCAACTCCAGCACTAGGACCACGAGCAACACCCGAAAGGCGACGCGTCGCCATCGCTTTCCCGCGGAGCGGACGGAAGCGGACGGTCCACCGCGGGTCTCCTGCCCTTCCGTGGCGCCGACCGTGCAACCTCGGGGAGGAGCAGCGTCCGCCCCCACCCGGCGTGGTTCAGGAAGCGGTGGGCGCACAGGCTGAAAGGTTGCGGCGATTCCCAATCACCGCCGGACGCTGCGCGAGGCATGCGCCTTTCCCGTTCGCAGGCTTCAGAGTCATGCCATGCAAAAGCCGGAATCGTGCCGAGACGGGAAGCACGGCCAGCGGACGTCCGATGCTTAAGCTGCAGAGCGCTTTGCATGGTCCGGCGAACCGACCGGGCGAAATGCAAGCGTCTCAGGCCCGAGGGGATCTTATCAGGGTCCATAACTGCACGCTCCGCTCGGCGGACTCATGGCACACCACCAGCTAAGGATGCTTGGCGCGGTTTGAGACCCGACACAGGTCACGAACGCCGATGAATCAACGATCACATCAACCTCGATAACCTATGGAACTCTCGCCCGATCTACTCACCTTGGAGACGCACCGGCAGGACGTGACATCCGGCAGGACGCCTCGCATCCTGATTCTGGAGGATGATCCGGCTCTCCGCCGCATTCTTTGGAGAACGTTCGCCGGGTGGGGATGGTCGGCGGTCACGGCTGCCACGCTCGATGAGGCAAAACTCTACGCCTCCGAAAAATCAAGCTACAACCTGATTATTTCGGACTACCACCTTCCCGACGGCACCGGACTAGAGTTTATGGACTGGATCGTGGAGCGAGGTAACCCGCCCCCGTTCATTCTCATGTCAGCCGATGCGCGGATTCCCTTCCGGATACAAGCCAAACGGCTGCAGAAACCATTTTCGATTGATGAGCTCAGGTCCTTGGTCGAATCCACCTTATTGTTGAAAGCCAATCAGTCGCGGTTGGACTGAGCATTCGTCGGGACACCACCGCTGGCACGTACGCTGCTAAAGATTACTCACAAGTAAAAAAACATCATCACCTCAACCATAAATAGGTTCCCCATGAAATGCTCCCCCAATTTTCTCTCCCTTCTAGCCAGTTCCAGTATCCTCCTGAGCACCGGGCTCTGGACCGGTTGCATGACCAATGCGAGCAGCGATCGAACAGCCGAGCAAAACCGCGAAGACGGCACCATCACCACTCGGGTTAAAGCCGCGCTTGCGACCGATCCCCAGTACAAATATGACGGGGTGATTGTCTCCACCTTCCACAGCCACGTCCAACTCAGCGGCTTTGTCGATTCGGAGGCTCAGAAGGACCAGGCCGGCGAAATCACGGAGAAGGTGGCCGGCGTCAAAAAGGTTGATAACAAGATCTCGCTCAAGAAGCCGACTCAGTAGAGCAGCTCAACTCAGCCGCTCGTATTGGGTCTCACCTCCGCCCACAGCCCGCAGGTCGCGAGAATGCTAGGGAGCTGCAGCTACTGCAGCTCCCTTCATTATTTTAGGCCTCAGACGCGGCGGCGCGGACCAACGGGGAGCCCACCTTTCAGGATGCTTATGCACCTCGCGATGAGCCATTGCAATTTGCATAAACTCTTTCCGCGGCCTCTTTCCCTCACTTGCTAGATGCCTTGTATTGTTGGCTTTACCGAAACCAGCGATGTCCGGCGCGGTTCCTGCTGAAGGAACGAGTATGAACACGAACAACTGTTATCCTGCCGACTATTACCAAAACGGTTTAGTGAGCCCCGAAGATGTGAGAGCACTGGCCCAGCGGCTCTCGCTGGAACGTGGGGATGTGCCCGGCGAAGGCTCCCAACATTGGCTAGAAGCGGAAGCCTGGTTTCGATTTAGGAACAGCGAGGGAGGCGATCCAGTGTGGAGTTGACGGAAAGTGCCAGCCACCGCGAAGGAAGAACAAGCCCTGGCGGCTGACCCCGAGCGCAGTACTGGATGCAATCCACTTTCTCCATATGGATGACCACCCTTCGGTCGTGGCTTCCTCGCTTCTCTCAGCCGCTCGAACCCCCACTTCGGGGGGAACTGCTCGGCAGGGACGAACTGGAGGCGCGAGCCGGCACCATGGCCCGGCTTCACCGAGTGGGCAAACAGACGCGCTCGAGCCATCTGCTCCGCCGCCTGGATGCGAATGAAGCAGCGCTCAGCACTTTTAACCGCGCTTCCCTAGGAGTAAGGCAAGTGCGGGTGATGACGCCGGCGGCCGAGTGGTTGCTGGACAACCTGGGACTGATCAGTGAGCAAATCACCCTGGCGCGACGACATCTGCCTAGCAGCTACAGCAAGGAGCTTCCAGCCCTGTCAGCGGGCCCCTCAGCCGGTCTTCCCCGAATTTACGATTTAATGCTGGAGTTCCTGGCGCACACGGATGCGCAGGTCGATTCCGAGCTATTGATTAGCTTCGTCGCGGCCTATCGCCCAGAGCTCCCCCTCACGTTGGGCGAGCTGTGGGCGGTGCCGATCATGCTTCGCCTGGGGCTGATCGAGAACCTGAGGAGAATCAGTGCGCGGGTCACGATCGGTCGACATGAACGCGACCTGGCGGACGCTTGGGCCGACCGTCTGGAAAAAGTCCTGACGACCAACCCTTCTGATTTGCTGGTCGTCGTCGCCGAAATGGCCCAATCCAAGCTTTCCTTTCACAGCGCCTTCGTGGCCCAGTTCTGCCAACGCGTCTCCCGGCTGGATCCAGCCGTGCACTTCGCCCGGCATTGGCTGGAACAGCGAATTGCGCAAAACGGAACTTCCGTCGAGGAGATGATTCTCAAGGAAAGCCGCGACCAAACCTCAGATCAAGCTTCCGTTAGCCGCTCGATCTCCAGCCTGCGTTTTCTGGGGGCATATGATTGGCGTCAATTTGTGGAAACGCTCAGTCATGTGGAGCGCGAATTGCGGAACGATCCGGCCGGGGTCTATGCCAGCATGGATTTTGCGACGCGCGATCATTATCGCCACTGTGTGGAACAAATCGCGCGTCACAGCGGATCCAACGAGCCACAGGTGGCGCACATGGCGATCGAGTCCGCCCGCGCAGGCAGCGGCGATCGCGATCAGCATGTGGGGTTCCACCTGGCGGACAGGGGCCGCCGCCAGCTCGAACATCGACTCCAAGCCTCCCTGCCCCTCAAGCTAAGGCTCGAGCGTCTGATCCGAGATCATCCCCTAAAATACTACTTGGGCGGCAGCGCGTTCATTGTGCTGCTGATGAGCGCGTACGGCGTTATGGCAGCCCAGGACTCCGAAAGTCCGTGGTGGAAAGTTCTGCTGTTCGGCGGCACGACGGTTCTCGCCTCGAGTCAGTTGGCGATCGCGTTGATGAACGCCTTGTCAACCATGGTGGTCAAACCGAGACTGCTGCCCAGGATGGATTTTTCTAACGGGGTGGATGAGCGCTCGACCACCATGGTGGTGGTGCCAACCCTGCTGACGAGCACGGAAACAGCCGATCAGCTGCTGGAAACACTCGAGATACACTATCTCGCCAACCGTGACCGCCAGGTTTACTTCGCCCTGCTGACCGACTTTCGAGATGCTGCGAGCGAAACGGTTCAGGGCGACGCAGAACTCGTGGCACGGATTCATTCCGGAGTGGAACTCCTGAATGCGAAATACCAGGCCGACCGTCCCGGCATCTTCTATTTGTTTCATCGCCCTCGCCGATGGAATGCGGTTCAGGGCACCTGGATGGGCTACGAGAGAAAACGAGGCAAGCTCGCCGAGTTCAACGCGATTCTGCGCGGCCATGGGTTGGAGCGGTTCTCCACGATCGTAGGATCCATCGAACGGCTGCCGACGATTCGGTACGTTATCACACTGGACACTGACACCCAGCTTCCACGCGATGCGGCGAGGAAGCTAATCGGGACCATTGCGCATCCACTCAACCGTCCGCGCCTGGATCCAAACCAGGGGATTGTGGTCGAGGGATATGGCATTTTGCAGCCGCGCGTAGGGGTAAGCCTGCCGAGCGCGGCCAAATCCTGGTTCGTGCGGCTCTTCGCAGGCGACGCCGGCATCGATCCCTACACCCGAGCGGTTTCGGATGTCTACCAGGATGTCTTCGGAGAAGGCTCCTTCATTGGGAAGGGCATTTATGACGTGGATGCATTTGAGCAGGCGATGAAGGGTCGCTTCCCCGAAAACAGCATTCTCAGCCACGACCTGATCGAATCGGTGCACGCGCGCTCGGCCCTGGTCAGCGACGTGGAGCTCTATGAGGAGCACCCCTCTCGTTACAACGCCGACGTGAACCGCCGACATCGCTGGATCCGCGGGGATTGGCAGATTTCACAGTGGCTGCTTCCCCGTGTTCCCGGCTCGGACGCCCGAAGGATCCTCAATCCCATTTCCGCTCTGTCCCGCTGGAAAATATTCGACAATCTGCGTCGAAGCGTGGTCCCACTGAGCTTGCTGATCCTGATGGTCGGAGGCGGCTGGTTGGCACCCCATCGTCCGGAGCTAGGCCTGACTCTGGCCCTCGTCATCTTGTTTTTGCCCGGGTTTTTGACAGTGGTTCGGGACGCATGGCGCAAATCCGCGGAATGGCCCTGGGCGATGCATTTCGCTTCGGTGGGGCGCGGTTCGCTCCGCATGCTCGCTCAAACATCCCTTACAGTGTTATTTCTTCCCTACGATGCCTGGATGAGTCTGGATGCCGTGGGCCGAACGATGGCCCGAGTGCTATTCACCGGCAAGCGTCTGCTGGAGTGGCAGACCTCCAGCGATGCGGAACGTAACGCGCGCACCGACCGGGCCGGTTTTTATCTGAGCATGTGGATTTGCCCGGTCCTGGGAGTGGCGGTGCTCGTGTTGGAGTATGCCAACTCCCTGCCCGTCCAGTTGCCTCAGTCCCTCATCGGGCTGACCTGGATCGTCGCACCGTGGGCCGCCTGGTGGATCAGCCTGCCGATCGCCACCCGTCCCATCCGGCTAAGCCCTACGCAGCACACGTTCCTCCGCCACAGCGCCCGCAGGACGTGGCGGTTCTTCGAAACGTTCGTGAGTCAGGAGGAGCATTGGCTTCCCCCTGACAATTACCAGGAGATCCCCGCTCCCTTGGTGGCCTCACGGACCTCCCCCACCAACATCGGCCTGGGGCTGCTCTCGAACCTCGCCGCGGTCGACCTTGGTTATCTCTCTCAAGGGCAGCTGGTCGAACACTGTCGCCGGACCCTGGGCACGCTGCGCGGACTGGAACGATACCGGGGACACCTCTATAATTGGTACGATACGCGCACTCTGAAACCGCTATTGCCGCATTATGTTTCGACAGTAGATAGCGGCAATCTCGCCGGATGTCTTATGGTCCTCGCGGCAGGGCTAGAGGAAGGGCGCGCGGCCAAGCCGGTAGGGGCCCAGATCTTCGTCGGCCTGCGCGATACGTTGGCCCTCCTCTATGAAGCGGCGGGGGGACCGGCTTACCTGCAGCCATTCCTCGCTTCCCTGGACTCCCCGCCGGCGGACCCGGGCGCGGCGGCTCACCTGCTGCGGCGATTAGTTATCGTGGCGGAAAAGGCGGTCGTCGACTTGTCGTCTCGATCCGAGGAAGCCTCGTTCTGGAGTGCCGCGTTTCTCCGCGAGGCTCAGGCGCACCTGCACGAATTGGAATGGTTCGCTCCATGGCTCTTTCACACCGCGGAGCCGGCGTTCGATCCACAGTTGGACGGAGAGCTTCGCCAGTTGGAAGGCATGCTGACCCTGGGAGACTTGGCGAGCGAGAACAGCAGCCTCAAATCCAAGCTTTCCACGCTCTTGGAGGGCAGCCGAAAGTCCGGGGATCGAAAGCAGACGGAGCATTGGTCTCATCGGTTGCGAAGCTCTGAGACCGTCCGGGAGAGGGCTGCGCAGCGTTTGAGAGAGCTTGACGAGCTCGCCGCGATGGCGCGGGAGATGGCGTCCATGGATTTCGCCTTCTTATATGATGTCGATCGCGACCTGTTCCGAACGGGCTACAATGTGGGAGAGCATCGCTTTGACGCAGGACACTACGATCTCCTGGCGTCGGAAGCCCGCCTGGCGAGCTTCGTGGCCATCGCGCAGGGACAGGTTCCGCAGGAGCATTGGTTCGTGCTGGGTCGTCTGCTCGCGTCGGTTGGAGGCGAGCCCGTCCTGGTTTCGTGGAGCGGCTCGGTCTTCGAGTATCTGATGCCGTTGCTGGTGATGCCCTCCTACGACGGCACATTGCTGGATCGGACCTACCAGGCGGCCATCCATGCGCAGATCAGCTACGGCAAGATCTGTGGCGTGCCCTGGGGAATTTCGGAATCCGGCTACAACCTCACCGATGCGCATCGGAACTACCAATATCGGGCCTTCGGCGTGCCTGGGCTGGGCTTCAAACGCGGATTGTCGGATGACCTTGTGCTGGCGCCGTATGCGGCGGTCATGGGCCTCATGGTGGCTCCTGAGGAGGCGGTTCTCAACTTGGAGCGGCTCGCCCGGGAAGGAGCTTTGTCCGACTACGGGTTCTATGAAGCGATAGACTACACGCCATCCCGAGTGCCCCCCGGCCATACCATGGCCATTGTGAAATCCTACATGGCTCACCACGCGGGGATGAGCCTGCTAAGCCTGACCTACCTCTTGGCAGACCGGCCCATGCAACGCCGCTTCCTCGCGGACCCCATGTTCAAAGCAGTCGATCTCCTGCTTCACGAGCGCACCCCCAAGGCGCTGACCAAGCTGGGCACCGAGGAAGGAGCCGTCGCGTCGGCGGTGCCGTTGCTGACCGAGGATGAAGTCGATACTGGAGTGCGCGTCTTTACCCGACCAGACCTTCCGAGCCCCGAGGTGCACCTTCTGTCGAACGGTCGCTATCATCTGATGATTTCGTCAGCGGGGGGCGGTTACAGCCACTGGCGGGATTTGGCTCTTACGCGATGGCGAGAGGATGCGACCCGTGATGCCTGGGGCTCGTTTTGTTACCTGAGAAATCTGGACGATGGCAGCGTGTTCTCCGCCACCTTCCAGCCCACCCTCCAATCCTCGGGCACTTACGAAGTTACCTTTAACCAGGGACGCGCGGAGTTTCGCCAGCGACGGGGCGATCTGGAGATTCACCTCGAAATCAGTATCTCGCCCGAGGACGACGTGGAGCTTCGCCGTCTGACCTTGGCCAATCATTCGAGCCAGCCGATGTCGATCGAGGTCACCACCTGCGCGGAGATTGTTCTGGCGCCCCAATCTGCGGATGCTTCGCACCCGGCTTTCAGCAATCTATTCGTCCAGACCGAGTTTATCGAGAGCAGCCAGTCCCTGCTCTGCACGCGACGGAGCCGCTCCGACAGCGATAAACCCATCTGGTTCATCCACTCCTTGATCGGGACGGCCGAGGAATTGTCATCCCTTTCCTACGAAACCGACCGATCCCGATTCATAGGTCGAGGCCGGGATTTGGCGGCGCCGGCCGCTATGCTCGCAGCTGGGGCCCTGTCCAACTCAGTGGGCTCGGTGCTTGATCCCCTGGTGGCCCTTCGCGGCGTGCTGCTGGTGCCGGCGGAATCCAAGGTGCGGGTGGAGGCTATCTTTGGGGTGGGCGAGACTCGCGAGATGGCAATCAGGCTGGGAGACAAGTATCGTACTCACCGAATGGCGGATCGGCTGGTCGATCTGGCCTGGACTGAAAGCCAGGTCACCCTGCGCAATTTGGGGGTGACGGGGGGAGAAGCCGGTCTGTTCAGCGCGCTGGCGAGTTCATTGATCTATGCCGATGAAACCCGGCGCACCACTCGCACCACCCTCCTCAACAACCGAAAAAACCAGAGCGGCCTCTGGAGCCTGGGAGTTTCCGGGGATCTTCCGATCGCGTTGCTGGTCCTGAGCGACGGCACCAAGACGGAACTTCTGAGACAGGTGATTCGGGCGCATGCCTATTGGCGCATCAAGGGGCTGGCGGCTGATCTCGTCATCCTGAACGAGGACACCTCGGTCTATCACCAATCAGCGCATGCCAGCATTATCCAGATTATTGAGTCGGGAATCGAATCGCAGATGCTGGACAAACCCGGGGGCATCTTTGTGCGTCGGGCGGAGCAACTCCCGGCCGAAGACCGCTTGCTGCTGCACGCGGCCGCGAGAATCATTCTAACGGATGGCGCTGGATCCCTGAGCCAACAGGTCGAGCGCCGGGCGGGTTTCGAGCCGGAGATGCCCGCCCTGCGGTCTTCGATTCTGCCCGCCGCTCCCGAAACCATCGAAGATTCCAGCCCGCTGCCACGCCTTTTCGACAACGGCCTCGGCGGCTTCACGGAGGACGGGAAGGAATACTTGATGGTGCTTTCCGGGGGAATGCCTCTGGAGCCGTTGAGCCTGCCACCATCCTTTCGGCCCAACGGAAACACCGCGAAAGATCCGCGGTTTCGACTGTTCGCGACACCCCGGCGCTGGATCCACCATGCCGAGAGCGAGATTCGCGACAGCGTGACCCAGTTGTTCTCCCCTGCACAAGAGACCAAGGCAGGCGCCAGTTCGCAGCTTCCGCAAACCACCCCCGCCCCCTGGATCAATGTGATTGCCAACGCCTACTTCGGCACGGTGGTGTCCGAGAGCGGGGCGGGCTACTCCTGGCTCGAGAACAGCCACGAATTCCGCCTGACCCCATGGAGCAACGATCCGGTGTCCGATCCCTGCGGAGAGGCATTTTACATTCGCGATGAGGAGACCGGGCAGTTTTGGTCCCCCTGCCCCTTGCCGACGCGCGGAAGCGGGAGCTATCGCATTAGCCATGGATTTGGTTACAGCACCTTCGAACATCGGCAGCAGGGCATCCACTCGGAGCTGACCATTTTCGTGGCACCTGACGCCCCCATCAAATTTACCACCCTGCGTTTGCGCAACGAGTCGGGCAGGCCGCGCCGGCTGACGGTGTTCGGCTACTGGGAATGGGTCCTCGGAGCCCTCCGACCGCAGACACTCATGCATGTGCGAACGGAGATCGATCCTAGGACTGGAGCCATTCTGGCTCGCAACCTCTTCAGCAATGACTTTGCAAGCCGCGTCGCGTTTGTAGACGTCAGCGAACCCACGCGCTCCGTCTCCTGCGATCGTAAGGAGTTTTTGGGGCGGCACGGGCGTCTGAGCGCGCCGGCGGCACTCAAACGGACGGGGCTGTCGGGAAGGACTGGCGCCGGGCTGGATCCCTGCACCGCCGTGCAGGTTGAGGTTGAACTGGCGGATCAGCAGGAACACGAGGTGGCGTTTCGATTGGGTGCAGGCCGCAGCCTGGAGGAGGTGCAATATCTGATCCAGCGCTTCCGGAGATCTGATGCGGCCAAAGCCACACTGCAGGAAGTGAGAGCCTATTGGGAACGAACCCTGGGCGCCGTCCAAGTTGAGACTCCCGATCCGGCCGTCAACGTGATGGCCAATGGGTGGCTGCTGTACCAGACCCTCAGCTGCCGAATGTGGGGCCGTACGGGCCTATACCAGTCCGGCGGAGCTTATGGCTTTCGCGACCAGCTTCAAGATGCGATGGCGCTCGTGCACGCCGAACCGGCCCTGCTAAGGGAACAAATCCTGCGGGCGGCTTCCCGTCAGTTTCGCGAGGGCGATGTGCAGCACTGGTGGCATCCCCCGATGGGGCGGGGCGTGCGCACGAAATTCAGCGACGACTACCTCTGGCTCCCATTCGCCACATGTCGTTACGTCCGCTCTCTGAATGACACCGGTATCCTGGACGAAATGATTCCCTTTCTGGAAGCTCGAGCCCTGCGGCCGGAGGAGGAGGGCTATTACGATCTGCCACAGAGGTCGACGGAGAGCGCCAGTCTATACGAGCACTGTGTGCGCGCCATCCGCCATGGCCTTCGATTCGGCGAGCACGGGTTGCCCTTGATCGGCTGCGGGGATTGGAATGACGGATTGAATGCGGTCGGCATCCATGGGCGCGGAGAAAGCGTGTGGTTAGGGTTCTTCCTCTATGATGTGCTGAGGCAATTTGGAAAACTGGCGGTGTTGCGGGGCGATCCAGTCTTCGCCGAACTTTGCTCCTCCCAGGCGGAACTCCTGGCGCAGAACATCGAGCGCAATGCTTGGGATGGCTCGTGGTACCGCAGAGCCTACTTTGATGACGGCCAGCCGCTGGGTTCCCAGCAGAACCTCGAGTGCAAAATCGATTCGTTGCCACAGAGCTGGTCGGTACTGTCGGGAGCGGGCAACTACGCGCGCTCGGTCCAATCGCTTCAGGCGGTTTACGAACGGCTGGTCCGGCCCCAGGCAAAGCTGATACAGCTTTTCGATCCTCCCTTCGAAACATCCCAGCCCAACCCCGGGTACATCAAGGGTTATGTACCGGGGGTCCGGGAAAACGGGGGGCAATACACGCACGCGGCGATCTGGATGGTGATGGCCCTCGCGCAGCTAGGCCAAAACGATCGGGCCTGGGAACTGTTTCACCTCCTGAACCCGGTGAATCACGGCAAAACCGCCGAAGGCATCGCGATCTACAAGGTCGAGCCCTATGTTGTGGCCGCCGATGTGTATGCGGTCTCCCCTCACTCCGGCCGAGGGGGATGGACTTGGTACACCGGCTCGGCGGGGTGGATGTACCGCTGTGTGGTGGAAAGCCTGTTGGGAATTCGGAGGGAGGGAGACCGGCTGATTCTACGCCCGCGGCTCCCGGCGTCGTGGCCAGGGGTGAAAATGCGGTATCGCTACCACGCGACTTTCTACGACATCACGGTCACCAAGCGTGCGGATGACAGTATCGATGGCAGAACCGGTCTTTATCTCGATGGCCAAGCGGTGCAGGAAAACTGGCTTCCCCTTCACAATGACTTGGGAAAACACTCCGTGGAACTCATCCTTGGGCCGAATCTTCAAGGCGTCGAGCCAACCTCCACCCCACCAACGTCGGTGGAATCGGCCTCGGAGGTGCGCCGTCCCGAGGCTGCGACCTGAGTTTAATAGGGCTGATCCAACAGCCCACCGCTCCCCTCGCGCTCGCCCGACCGGCCAAACACCTCATCCTCGCGTAGGCTTGCCTCGACACGATGCTGATCTCTAGAAAGCTGTTCGACCTGAACATCGGCGAATCGACCGAGCGCAGGGTCCAACTTTCGCAGCCCTGGATTGCCATAAGCTTTGATGGCCGCCGCGAGGGCAGTTTTGAGACAGGTCAATCCCATCCGATCCCGACGAGCCGCGGGCTCGAAGGACGAAGGTCCTCGCCTCACCAATCCCGTGCTCGCAGCGGAGTCATTTACCCCGAACGCGGATTCAGAGGCGCTCACGCTCAACTCGCCCGCCAGCGCCGGTGGAAGCGTGAGGGTCAGGCCAGCCATGGGCGCAGACGGGTCGGCGTTCAGTCCAGAACCGCGAGATCCAGCGTCGTCCGAGCGCGCCACTGAATCCCTCGCTGCCACGGCAGCCTGAGCGATACGGTTCGTGAGCATCCCCAGGTTGGACTGAACTTGACGGTAACGCTGCGCGATCTCACCTCCCATTTGGCGTATCAGGGGATCTCGGCTGCTGTTTTTGAGGTTCTCCCCTGCAACGATGATTCGATGTCCTACGCGAAAAAGTTCAGCGACATCCCCCGCGCTGAGTCCGCTGAACCGGGGCGCAGGATTCTCCGAAGTGGGATGAACGACGAGGCCGCGGTTATCCTGCGCGTTGCTCCAGAGCAACGACAGGCCGAGGCCGGCCATTAAGGCTCGTGCCCACGACATCCGGCTGGTGGGTGATGCTGATCGTGGTTGCATAAGATTACCTTTGTTTAGAAAGGAGGCGAGCGCGCGCTGCCTCCAACTCGCCGTCAGCCCACCTCTAACCGCCGCAGATCATCTGATCGCCATTCTGTCCACAGCTTCGGGCGGCTCCGGGGTATTCAATGGCGATATAGTCTCCGATGCTCTTCTCGCAGGCCCGCTCTTCTGCCAGCGTCTTGAGGAGCAGCGCAGACGCCTCCTCCAACCCCAGCTGCCGTGCCCACTCGGACAAGCAGCTGTAAGTCGCCATTTCATAGTGCTCTATTTTTTGCACCGAACAGGCAATCGCAGCATTAATGCTGGAGTAGGCTTTGTGGTCAGCGACGAGGTCATGAGCATCCTCGATAAGCCCGACCACGGCATGACACTTTCTTCCCGACGCGGGTTTTTGACACAGCTCGAAAATGGTATTCAAACGCTGAACATGGAACTCAGTCTCAATGATGTGATGATGCAGCAAATCCCGCAGCGCCTCCTCGGTAATGTGCCGCATCAACTTGGGAAGCACGCGCGTGAACCTTTGTTCCGCGTCGTAAATATCCGACAGTTGCTCCAGAAACAGCTTAGTGAGCCTTTCCATACTCCGAAAGGGTAAGCGGATCGTGATAGACACACATCTTCATGATCCGCGGGTTAACACATCCGACAAGCAATTGACACTGGGCCAGGTTTCTTGGTGGTTCGATGGAGCACAGCCCGAGCTCCTGCTTAGAACCGAAACCGGCCCAGTGTCAGGGGCAGCCCCCTCAGGAGCTGCAATCCCCCTCGCGAGGGCTCAATTGTTGTTTACGTCGCGCTTGATTTCCAGCTGATCATCGACGTCTCCATTGCGGGAGTGCTTCTTGGCCAACTCGACGATCCAGGCTCGCTCCTCTTCCGAATTGACGGGCCCGCGGAGGGTGATGCGGCCATTCACAGTGATGACCTTGACATTGCGAGCGTTGACCGAGAGTGCGTCGCGGTCGTTGATCTGCTGACGAATCTGGCGGGTTGTTTCCACATCCGCCTCGCTCTTTCCCTGGTCCAAGGGCGACAAACGATCCGCCTGGCGATCGCGGACATTCCGACTGGTGTTGTCTGCATCCGTGGTGAAGTAAGGCTCCACTCCATAGGCACGGTATACCTTGCCCGAGTAGGCCGGATCGCCAAAATTCGGCCATTCGGAGGACTTGAAGTTCGGCGCGGCTGCCAGCTGTTCCTTGGTCAAGTTAATCTGGATAGCATCCCGGGACGCGTTATAGCGGAGGACGTTGGGCGGCACCACATTCAGGGTATCACCAATCCCCAGCACTCCCCCTGACGAGATGATCACATGGACAATGCGGCCGGTCTCCAGATCGAGAATCAGATTGTCAACTTCGCCGCACTTCTTGTTCTCCTGGTTGATCACGTTCATTCCGATCACGGCACTTGCCTTGTTCAACCAGCCCAGCTGGGAAGGTGAGGTTCGTGAGCTGTCAAACTGCCGACTCTCGACAATCGCGTCGGCTGGGCGGGTTACTGAGACATCGGGCCGCTCTAACTTAGTTCCGTCCAGGCGAGTGGCCGGGTTTTGGGTCGGGGTTGCAGCAGGCGCCGGTGGCGTTGTGCGTAAATCTGCATCAGCCCTTTGAAAATAGGGTTCCTGCCCGTAGTAGGTGTAGGTCTGCGTCAGGCGATCTCGCTGCACCTGCTCATCCCAACGAGACTTCTCAAATGCGGGCGCGTCTCTGAACTTATCCTTGTCCACATTTAAACGAAGGTTTTTGGATGAAGGTTCGTAGGTGAACGCCGAAGGGGGTACAGCGATGTCCTTGGACCCGACTCCCAGGACGCCCCCCGTGCTGACGATGACCAGGCTGACCCTGCCGGATTCCAGGTCGATGGCGATATCATCCACCTTGCCCAGCGACTTGCCTTCGGCGTTGCTCACCGCTTTTCCGATCAACTCCGAGGCCTTGGAAGGGGCCGCCAAGGTTTCGCCGCTCGCGGTGCTATGGCGTAACGTTTTGTGGGGGCTCTCCAGGGCGGGACGAGTGGTGGGCTCCGCAGCCGTGCCCGTGGTGGCGATGGCACAGGTCATTGCGATTAAAGCGTGTTGGTAGATTGGTTTCATGGGAAGTTTCATCATTGCGGTTGTTGGTTGTGAGCAGCGACTGCTCCAAAGGACGATCACCGATTAGCCAGTGGCGTGCCGAAACTTTCCCATTGAGTGGGTGCTTGCGACTAAAGGCTTTAGCCTGGTGTGACCTAGATGAGCAAACAACGCGAGGTGCATTGTGCAACCGGAGCACCCCGGTTTCGTGCAGGGTGCAACCACCTAATTCGTTAAGTGGGATTCACCTGCCACGATCGCATGGGTGCAATTTGCATTCCCCACCATGCAGGTTGCAGCACGATGCGGCCCCCGACTGTTAACCGATACGCCCCCTCGTCTGCGCGACCCCACGGAAAATGAGGATTATCGGCCAGCGAAGGCGCGGAGCCGGACCCCAGACAACTCGGCAACGTTTGTGCTTTAGGAGATCTGACTTTGAAGAATTTATGAAAACCCTTCCGGTGGCCGTGGCCTCGTTCGTGATAAGCCTTGTGATTGTGGTCGAAGCAGGAGGCCAAGCGCTGACGGCCTTAGCTCCCCCTCTCACCGTGTCCCACCGCCCCTCCCTGAATCCCGTTCCCGCTCCCTACCCTTTCATTTCCCCATTCGTGGGAAGCAATGGGTTTTACTCTGGCTTATTCCCCATGAAGAGCATCTCTCTGCCACCTTTTCCCGCTCTCTCTTCGACCACAATGGCTATGCAACCGTTGATGGTGAGTTCCAATCGCACCACGTCGACGGGCTCTTTCCGGGTTGTTAAAGCGCCTCGTTGGCTGACCAATGCGTTTGCCGTGAGCAACGCAATCGCTCAGGCACCAACACCGCCCGCCGACAGGCCCTTACCACCCACGGGTCTGAGGATCATCTCCATAGGACCCTAGGGACTTCTGAATAAACTAACCCTCGGGCCAGGATTTACTCTCAGCGGACCCGTAGCATTCAGCAGGGGAGACCGCATGATGAACACAGAGCCCGACCGAACCCTGTCGTCCTCCCCTCACTACGGCTGCGAGCATACAGGTCTACCGCGCTCGGGCGCTGGGGCGGTGGAAACCCATAGGGATATGCTTGAATCGCCCCGCTCCGAATTCCGAGTGCAGGTGCACCGGCGGGAGCGGGGCGTCTGAAGAAACCACTATGGTTTGGAATTTGAAAGGATGATGCGCGCAGGCTGGCAGCCTAGCGGCAGTTCTCGCATTCCCGATCAATCGCTCGTTCGATTTCTTCGCGAGTCTTCCCAGTTCGCTTCTGGAGACGGCCAATCAATTCGGTCTCTTTTCCTTCCACAAACTTGAGGTCGTCATCAGTCAGGTCGGCATACTGTTGTTTCAGTTTACCTTTGATGACATTCCAGTTTCCTTTGAGTTGCAGTGTGTTCATGGCGTTAAGTGGTTGTCGATTTTACGGGTCAATCCACCCCCAGTGGAGTGGTGACAGCAGTTGGTCTGCATAGATTGTACCGCCAGTTGCGAGGGCGGTTTCGGTGGCATTGCGGGTAATTTTCAAGGGATATCACAGGAGGCCAAGTTTCCGAATTGCAGATTACCCAGGGCCATATCGGTGCCCAACTGCAGATTGCATGATCGAGTGACTTACGGATTAAAGTGTCATCGACTGTCGGAGGATACGCGAATTCCCTGATGTCATTTTCAGCTTGTCGCTTGCACACCCCGGGCGCGCATGCTAATTCACACGCATCGCGTTTTTACTAGTTCGACGACTCAACAGCGACACTCCAGCCAAATCGTCCCAAGAGACATGTGTGCTAGGAATGACTCACCAGACGCCGGGCGGAATTGCCGAGGCACCCTTGCGCCCGCCGCGTCACACGCGCCGCTTGCATGAGTGACACCCTGGGAGCGAATGCAACGAAGAGGGCCTGCCCATGAGCACAACGGCCGAGCTAACGGGACGACCAAGCGTCAACCTCCTCCTGGTGGACGACCAAGTTCGAAATTTGGAGGTCCTCGAGGCCATCCTCGAGTCGCCCGATTACCGTCTGGTGCGGGCTCCCTCCGGAAACGCAGCGTTGCTCGCCCTCATGAATGAGGAATTTGCCGCCATCGTACTCGACATCCAAATGCCCGATATGAGTGGTTTGGAGCTTGCGAGACTGATCAAGCAGCGCAAACGCAACCAGTATATCCCCATCCTCTTCCTGACCGCGCATTTTTTGGAGGACACCGATGTGCTGGAAGGTTACGGGGTGGGGGCGGTGGACTACCTGACCAAGCCGATCAACCCTCAGATCCTGCGGTCCAAGGTGGCCGCGTTCGTTGAACTCTTTAGGACCACCCGAGCACTCGAGCAGGCCAACCTGGCCCTCGAACAGGAGATCGGACAGCGCAAGGCGGCGCAAGCGGCCCTGACTCGGGTGAACGATGAGTTGGAACTTCGAGTGCGGCAGCGAACGGAAGAGTTGAGCCGCAGTGAGGAACAATTTCGGAGAGCGATCGAGGACGCTCCCATCCCGGTGATCATGCACGCGGAGGATGGCCAGGTGCTGCAGATCAGCAAAACTTGGGCGAAGTTGACGGGGTACACCATGGCGGAGGTGCCCACCATGGATGCCTGGTTGACGCGCGCCTATGGATATGGGGCCAACGAGATCCGCAGCGCCGTTCGCAGTCTCTTTGAAAGGGACACGGGCATGGGCGAGGTCGAGTTCGAAATCCTCACCCGGAGCGGCCAGCAGCGGGTTTGGGCGTTCAGCGCCTCCTCCCCGGGGGTTTTGGGCGACGGGCGCCGATTCGTCGTCGGAACCGCGCTGGATATCACGGAACGAAAAGCGGCGGCGGACCTCCTGCGTCATAGCGAAGCGCGCTACCGGCACCTGATTCACGCTCTCCCCACCGCCATTTACACCTGCGATGCGGATGGAGTGATCACATTGTACAATCAGGCTGCCATAGATCTATGGGGACGTGCCCCCGAAATCGGCCAGGAGTCGTGGTGCGGTGCCGTTCGTTCCTATCTTCCGAACGGGAGCTACCTGGCACCCGACGCCGGCCCCATGGCACTGACCCTCCGAAGCGGATGCACCCACCATCGTCAGGAAATGGTGATCGAAAGGCCGGATGGATCGCAGCGGTTCGTGATCTTCGATGCTCATCCCCTGCGGGACCAGGAAGGAGAGCTGATGGGTGCGGTGAGCATTGTGTTGGATGTCACCGAATCCAAACGAACGGAAGCCGCGCTCCGAGAGGCCAAAGAGGAGGCTGAAGCAGCCTCCAAGGCCAAGGACGACTTTCTCGCGGCGCTTTCTCACGAACTGAGAACGCCCCTCAATCCAGCGCTCCTACTGGCGAGCGAACGGGAGGGCGACCCAATGCTGGAGGCGGCGGTGCGTGAGGATTTTGGCGCCATCCGCCAAGACATTGAACTGGAGGCGCGCCTCATTGACGATCTGCTGGATCTGACCCGGATCTCCAGCGGCAAGCTTCACCTGGAGCCCCGTCGCATTGACCTTCATGCGCTGATCCACTGGAGTTGGGATCGTCTCAGAGCGGAAGCCGACGAAAAGCAAATCCAGGTCCACTTCGACTGCGGGACGGCCACCCCCTGGCTCAAGGCTGATCCCGTGCGCCTGCAGCAGGTGTTCAGCAATCTGATGAAGAATGCGTTACGCTTCACGCCAGCCGGGGGCCGGATAGAGATTCGTTCCTATGCGGTGGCACCGGAGGCCTGGAGAGTGGAGATCGCGGACACGGGAGTGGGCATCGCCAGCGAAGACTTGGAACGGATTTTTTCTCCCTTCACTCAAGGGGAGCACGGCCCTCGATTTGGCGGGCTGGGCCTGGGACTCGCCATCTGCCGGAGGCTGGTGGAGCTTCACCGCGGACGCATTTTCGCGGAAAGCGAGGGACCGGGCCGCGGCGCGCGGTTCATCATCGAACTGCCGTCCAGCGTTGGCCCAGACGGAGGAGACGAAAAATCCACCAGCCCCTTCCGGGTCGCCATGCGTCCAGCCGCGGGACCGCAGGTTTCGTTCCGCATTTTGTTGGTGGAGGACCACGGCCAGACGCGCCGTACTCTCGCGCGGCTTCTCACTCAACGAGGCCACACGGTCACCACGGCGGAGAGCGTACGGGAGGCCCTGGAACAAGCGCAATCCTTCAGCTTTGACCTGTTGCTCTCCGACCTGGGACTGCCGGATGGCAACGGCCACGACCTTATCGGGGAGCTTCGGCAACTGCGACCAGACTGCTGGGGCATCGCCCTCAGCGGCTACGGGATGGAAAGTGATGCTCAACGCAGCTTGGACGCTGGGTTCCACGCCCACTTGACCAAGCCGATCGATATTCAAGCCCTGGAACAAACGCTCAGCGTCATCCGATCGATGCCGCCCGCTCCGCGGCGAGCTGAACCGAACACTCCTTAGCGAAAGAGCCAAACGCGGAGGAGCGAGAGGAGCTGGTCCGTGTTTACGGGCTTGGCGATATAGTCAGAAGCGCCGGCCTCCAGGCACTTCTCACGATCTCCCTTCATCGCTTTGGCTGTCAGGGCCAGGATGGGCAGCGACCGAAAACGAGCCTCCTTCCGAATTTCCCGCATCGTCTGAAAGCCGTCCATCTCAGGCATCATAATGTCCATCAAGACCACGGCGATGTCGGGTGTTTGCTGGATGGTATCGATCGCCTGTCGCCCGTTGGTTGCGCTGAGCACCTGCATTTCTGCTCCCTCCAGCACCGTCGCCAGAGCGTAGATGTTGCGAGCGTCATCATCGACAATCATGACCTTCCGATGGCGCAGCGCTTCGTTCGAATCGTGCAGCCGTGCCAGCATCCGTTGCTTATCCTCGGGAAGATCGGTAATGACACGGTGCAGGAACAACGACGTCTCGTCCAAAAGGCGTTCCAGAGAGTGAACATCCTTGAGGACCACCGTCTTGGCCATCTGCCGCAACTGGGTCTCCTCAGGGGGAGTGAGGTCTTTTCCCGTGAAGATGATGATGGGGAGGTTGCGCAGCGCGGGCTCCGCCTGGACCTTCTCCAACAACTCAAATCCAGTCATGTCGGGAAGCCGCAAGTCTAAGACTGCGCAGTCGAAGGGTCGGTCGAACAGCGCCCTCATCGCCTCGGCACCGGAAGGCACCGCCGTGATTTCAATGTCTCCATGGCTGAGCAACTCCACGATGCATTGGCGTTCGAGGGCGTCGTCTTCGATCACCAGGAGTCGCTTGGTGTGAGGTTCCGCGAACTCGCGGAGGCGAAGCAGCGAACTCTCGATGCTCGCCGTCGTGGTTGGTTTCACCAGATAGGCAAAGGCACCGTGGGAAAGACCATGCTGCCGCTCTTCCTCGCAGGTGATGATCTGTACCGGAATATGCCGGGTCGAAGCGTCCAACTTGAGGTTGTTCAGCACCGTCCATCCGAGCATGTCCGGGAGGAACACGTCGAGGGAGATGGCGGTGGGACGAAGTTCGCGGGCCAAGGTCAACGCCAAGGCCCCGCGCTGAGCCACCACGCCTTTGAATCCACAATCGCGGGCTAGCCCCAACAGCACACGCGCATAGTGGGGATCATCCTCCACGATCAGGATCGAGACATCGCCGGGTCGGAGATTATGGCGATCGTCCGGAATGTCCTCCTCGCGAATCTTGGGCAAAACTGGCAGTCCCGTGCTCAACGGGGTTTGAGCAGGAAAGACGGGAGCCGGTGTGAACCGGCTGGCCACGGGCCCGAGGTAACTGTGCGGAAGATAGAGCGTAAACGTGCTCCCCTCGCCCAGCGTGCTGGCGAGCCGGATCTCGCCACCCAGCAGGGTGGCAAGCTCACGACTGATGGCCAAACCAAGACCGGTTCCTCCATACTTCCGGCTCGTGCTCGCATCCGCTTGCTGGAAGGCTTCAAACACCAGCTTCTGCTTGTCCGGAGCGATGCCGATTCCGGTGTCGCGCACGGCAAACGACAGCACCACGGAGGAGCGGCTCAGGACAGGATGGGTGAGACTCCAGCCCCCGGAGGCCGGGGCGACGAGCATGGTCACCTGCCCCTGATGCGTAAACTTGAAAGCATTGGACAGGAGATTCTTCAAAATCTGGTGCAGCCGTTTTGGATCGGTGGTGACCGAGCGGGGCAGCGATTCGTCGAACTCGAGGTGGAAGGGCACATTCTTGGCCTCCGCCACATGGCGAAAGTTTCGCTCGATCGTGTCGCGCAGGTTGGCGAAGGGTGTCTCCTCCGCCTCGACCGTCACCGTACCCGATTCAATCTTGGAGAGATCCAGGATGTCGTTGATCAAATTCAGCAGCTCAGATCCCGCGGAATGGACATTCTTGGACCATTCGACCTGTTTCTCCGTGAGGTTTCCATTGGTGTTGTTCGCCAACTGTTGGCCGAGGATCAAAATGCTGTTCAGAGGGGTCCGCAGCTCATGGGACATGTTGGCCAGGAACTCGGACTTGTACTTGGAGGTCAGCGCAAGTTCGGCCGCCTTCTCCTCCAAAGCCCGCCGCGCCTGTTCGACTTCCTTGTTCTTGCGCTCCACCTCCTCATTCTGCTCCGCGAGCTGCCTGGCCTTTTCGCCCAATTCTTGATTCGTGTTCTGCAGTTCCGTTTGACGAGTCTGCAGTTCGGCGGTCAGCTCCTGGGACTGTTTCAACAACCCTTCGGTGCGCATATTGGCCTCGATGGTGTTCAACACCACGCCGATGCTCTGGGTGAGCTGTTCGAGAAACGCCACATGCGTGTCGGTGAATGGTTGAAGGGAGGCAAGCTCCACGACGGCCTTGGTCTCCCCTTCGAACAGCACGGGAAGAACAATGAGATGGCGAGGAGAGCTTTCCCCCAGGCTGGAGTGCACCCGGATATAATCCGCCGGGATATTCGCCAGCAGGATCCGCTGTTTCTCCAGAGCACACTGCCCCACCAGGCCTTCACCCAGCGCGAACACGTCCGGCTCGCCTGATTCGCCTCCGGCAGCATAACCGGCGAGGCGCCGGAGATAAGGCTGAAGCTCCCCGGTGACCATCTGATAGATCGTCCCATGCTGGGCCTGGATCAACGGGGCCAGCTGCGAAAGCAACATCTGCCCGACAGTCACGAGATCCCGTTGCCCCTGGAGCATGCCCGTGAACTTCGCGAGATTGGTTTTCAGCCAGTTTTGTTCCTGGTTGCGTTGGGTGGTCTCCCGGAGATTGCCGATCATGGTGTTGATATTGTCCTTCAGATCGGCGACTTCTCCGCGGGCTTCCACGGTGATGGACCTCGTCAAATCCCCCTCTGTGACCGCGGTCGCCACCTCCGCGATGGCGCGCACCTGGGTGGTGAGATTGGCAGCCAGTTGGTTCACATTGCCTGTCAGGTCCAGCCAGGTTCCAGAGGCGCCCGGAACATGGGCCTGCCCGCCCAGCCGTCCATCCACCCCGACCTCGCGAGCCACGTTGGTGACCTGCTCGGCAAAGGTGGCCAGAGTGTCCGTCATGTTATTGATGGTCTCCGCCAGCGCGGCGACTTCACCCTTGGCTTCAACGGTCAGCTTCTGCCTCAGATTGCCGTCCGCCACCGCGGTCACAACCTTCACGATACCCCGGACCTGATTGGTCAGGTTCGCGGCCATGACGTTCACATTGTCGGTCAAGTCTTTCCACGTCCCTGCGACGCCGGAAACCTGAGCCTGGCCGCCGAGCTTCCCTTCGGTGCCCACCTCCCTAGCCACCCGTGTGACCTCGGCGGCGAAGGCGTTCAGCTGATCCACCATCGTATTGATGGTGTTTTTAAGCTCCAGGATCTCACCCTTCACGTCCACGGTGATCTTGCGTGAGAGATCGCCACGCGCAACGGCCGTGGTGACCTCGGCGATGTTGCGAACCTGAGCGGTCAAGTTCGTTCCCATCGCGTTCACGGAATCCGTAAGGTCCTTCCAGGTGCCGGCCACCCCGGGAACAATTGCCTGTCCCCCCAGCCGGCCCTCAGTACCCACTTCGCGCGCCACGCGCGTCACTTCGGAGGCGAAGGAACGCAGCTGTTCCACCATCGTGTTGATGGTCTCCTTCAGCTGCAGAATCTCGCCGCGCACATCCACGGTGATCTTGCGGGAGAGGTCCCCATTCGCCACCGCGATTGTGACATCCGCGATGTTTCGCACCTGATTCGTCAGATTGCTTGCCATGGAATTCACATTGTCGGTAAGCACCTTCCACGTCCCCGCGACCCCGGGAACCTGAGCCTGGCCGCCCAGCTTCCCCTCCGTCCCGACTTCCCGCGCCACCCGGCTGACTTCCGAAGCGAAGGCGTTCAGCTGATCCACCATGGTATTGATGGTTTCCTTCAACTGGAGGAGCTCACCGCGAACGTCGACGGTAATCTTTCGAGACAGATCGCCGTTGGCCACCGCGATCGTGACGTCCGCGATATTTCGCACCTGATTGGTCAGGTTGCTCGCCATCGAGTTGACACTGTCAGTCAGCCCTTTCCAGGTACCCGCCACCCCCGGCACCTGAGCCTGGCCGCCCAGCTTCCCCTCGGTCCCCACCTCCCGCGCCACCCGCGTCACCTCGGAGGCAAAACCGTTGAGCTGATCCACCATGGTGTTGATCGTCTCCTTGAGCTGCAGGATCTCACCGCGCACATCGACGGTGATTTTGCGCGACAAGTCCCCCCGGGCGATGGCGGTGGCCACGTCCGCAATGTTGCGCACCTGGTCCGTCAGGTTGCTCGCCATCGAGTTCACGGAGTCCGTCAGATCCTTCCACGTGCCAGCCACCCCCTTGGCTTCGGCCTGGCCGCCCAGCTTGCCTTCCGTTCCCACCTCGCGCGCGACGCGGGTGACTTCCGAGGCGAATCCGTTGAGCTGGTCCACCATGGTGTTGATGGTGTCCTTCAGCTCGAGGATTTCTCCGCGCACATCCACAGTGATCTTTCGCGAGAGATCCCCACGGGCGACCGCGGTCGCCACCTCCGCGATGTTTCGGACCTGCGCCGTCAAATTGCTCGCCATCGAATTGACATTGTCGGTCAGATCCTTCCAGGTGCCCGCGACACCTCGCACCTCCGCCTGGCCGCCGAGCTTTCCCTCGGTGCCCACCTCCCGCGCCACCCGGCTGACCTCCGAGGCGAATCCGTTGAGCTGATCCACCATGGTGTTGATGGTGTCCTTCAACTCGAGGATTTCCCCGCGTACATCCACGGTGATTTTCCGCGAGAGATCGCCGTTGGCTATCGCCGTGGCGACTTCCGCGATGTTTCTAACCTGAGACGTCAGGTTATTCGCCATGGAGTTTACGTTGTCGGTCAGATCTTTCCACGTGCCCGCCACACCCCGCACCTCCGCCTGCCCGCCCAACTTGCCTTCGCTGCCCACCTCCCGGGCGACGCGGCTGACCTCGGAAGCGAAAGCATTCAGCCGGTCGACCATCGTATTGATCGTTTCCTTGAGCTGCAGGATCTCACCTCGGACATCGACCGTGATTTTTCGAGACAGGTCGCCGCTGGCAATGGCCGTGGCGACATTGGCAATGTTGCGCACCTGGTTCGTCAGGTTGCTGGCCATGGAGTTCACGTTGTCGGTCAGATCTTTCCAGGTGCCCGCCACCCCTGGGACCTCCGCCTGGCCCCCCAGCTTCCCCTCCGTGCCGACTTCACGGGCCACCCGCGTGACCTCGGAAGCAAACGAGTTCAGCTGATCCACCATGGTGTTGATCGTGTCTTTGAGCTCCAGAATCTCCCCCCGCACATCCACGGTGATCTTCCGGGAAAGATCGCCCCGCGCCACGGCCGTCGTGACCTCTGCGATGTTACGAACCTGCGCTGTTAGATTGCTGGCCATGGAGTTCACGTTATCGGTGAGATCCTTCCAGGTGCCCGCCACTCCGGGCACGATCGCCTGCCCCCCCAGCTTGCCCTCGGTCCCCACCTCGCGCGCTACCCGGGTGACCTCCGAGGCAAACGAACGAAGCTGCTCCACCATGGTGTTGATGGCTTCCTTGAGCTGCAGGATTTCCCCCCGCACATCGACGGTGATTTTTCGTGAGAGATCCCCGTTGGCCACCGCGATGGTCACTTCGGAAATGTTGCGCACCTGCGCGGTCAGGTTACCCGCCATCTGATTCACACTCTCGGTGAGATCGCGCCATACGCCGCTTACCCCCTTAACCTGAGCTTGCCCTCCCAGCTTCCCCTCCGTGCCCACCTCGCGGGCGACTCGGGTTACTTCCGAGGTGAAAACCCCGAGCTGCTCGATCATTTTGTTGACGATGTTGGCGCTGCGGAGGAACTCGCCCTCCAGGGGACGACCTTCCACTTCGAGTGTCATGGGTTGGGTCAAATCTCCTTTGGCCACCGCGGTGATGGTGCGGGTCACCTCCGTCGTTGGCCACACCAGATCATCAATCAGCGTATTGATCGCCTCGACTTTTCTGCTCCAGTCCCCGCTGGCTCCCGAAACCGTCAACCTCTGCTTCAGCTTGCCTTCCTTCCCCACTGAGTGACTCACCCGAGCGGTGTCCACGGTCAACCGTTCGTTGAAGGAAATGATGTCGTTGAACTCGTCCGCAATCTTCCCCGCAACCCCGGTCCAGTCCGACGGAAGACGAACCGAGAAGTCGCCCTCCTTGTACGCCCGCAAAGCATAGAGAAGCTGGGACAACAGATCAGCGTGGCCATCTAGCTCGGTCTCCCCGCGAACAGGAGAGAGCACTACAGCGGACGATTTCTTTGTCGAGGGACGTTTCATAGAGGCAAGTCGTTTAGAATGGCTTCGTTAGTAGCGCTTCCACTCAGGGGAGGCGTTGACCCTAGTGACTCAGGACAGTGGCCGGCAGCCGTTTTTGTGGGAATGTGCGTTGGACCTGGAGACTTAAGGCTGCCTTGCCGAAAGTAATTGGCGGGTGCGACGGGAACAAGTTTTTTGATGACCGGAACGAAAACGGACACCGAAAAAGGAAGGCGCGGTAGGGGGAAGCGGGTCGAAGCCTAGCGCCAAGACCCAGGAGGCACGGTGAACGTGAAGGTGTTTTCCTGGCCGTTGGTTCTGATCCCAACAGTGATCCGCTGGCCCACCAGGCGCTCCATCAAAGTTGCAAACTGACCAAAACCCCCGACTCTGGTGTCACTAGAAGTCTTCACCACAGGGAGGTCGCTGTGCAGTTGTCGTGCGGGTGTGGGTAATGCGGCGCGCTGCGACGGATCGTTCAATGTCACCACCGCGGCTTGAGGATTGAGCCGACGAAGTTCCAGACAAGGAACGACAAAACTAACATTTTGCGCGTCGGATTTGGTCCAGGAGACGATGCCTGCTACCCGCCCGCGCTCATTTAACAGCGGCCCGCCGCTGTTCCCAGGTGAGATGGGGCACGAAACCTGATATTGCGCAAACCCATCCACGGTGCGGAGCTGGCTGACCAAGCCGTCTGAAATGCTGAATCCCAGCCCTTTCGGTGCGCCGATCACATAAGCCCGGCTGGCCACCGGCATCAGGCTCAGATCGACCGTGGCCCGGCGTCCGCGCAACGGGCGTGCAAGCTTGACCAACACCAGATCGCGCTGCCAGTCGCGATCGAGGTATCCCACGACCGGTACACGGGTGCCGTCTGCGAAACAAGCTGACACCACCCGGGCATCGGAAACGACATGCCAAGCGGTAATGGCTATATCGTCCGCCAAGGCCATCACCGCGCTGCCAATAAACCTCTCATCCACCTGATTCTCGACTTCCAGAGTCATGACGGAAGGCAGGACACGCTGGTAAATTCGCTTGGGGTTGGTCTCCGCTCCTGCGTCGTCGGGGTAAACGAGCAGTGCCAGCATCAGGGCGATCTGAAAAACTGATCTAGGATGAGTGGGCATTCCAGCGGTGAGCCCGGTGACACGCGAGACGATTCAATTTCGCTACGCACCACCAACGAGCTCGATGCGGGCCGGAAGCCCAAATCATGCCAGCCCGCTCCCGATTCGAACGCTTGAATCGGAAACTCTTGAGAGCCAGTAGAGAACGATGACACCCATTCCTGAAGGTTGTCCGGGCAAGGGCTCACTGGCGGCAAAAAGCTGTCAGCAAACTGGATCAGAACGATCGACGAAGGAAAAAATGCGCAGCTCGTGTCGCGCAGCTGGAGCGTGCAAATTGCAACACATGACTAGGTCAGAACGGAGCCGCGCGCCTTCAGGCTGCGAGCGTGTCGCGGATACCTTGAGCCGAAGAGAAGCACCGCTAGCCAGCAAACGCCTCCAATTTCGGTGGTTTGGACAACGGTCGGATCCTTCGCGCGCCGTGGTGAGTCGTCTGGCACGGGAAGCGCTGAAGGAGGGTGTCGATCAAAACCGAAACGATCAAAGCCAATACCACTCATGAAAACTAGTTCCCTACTCCTCTCGAGCCTGCTCTTCGTCGCCGTGGCCGGCTGCCGCCCGGCCTCTCCTCCCATTCCTGAAGCAACGTCGACGACCAACACGGTGACGCCGCCAACCACGCAACCGGGGACTCCCACCAACGCCCCGAGCCAGATTCCCACGACAGGAGAACCTGCCAAACCGAACCAACAGAATTCTCAATAGGGACGAGGAGGTATCCCTCGCCGACCGGCTTCCCGTGAAAGCCGAGGTGTTGACTCAAGGGGGGAAACTCGTTAGGAAAGCTCGGCAAAGGACATATGCCCCAACAACCCCCATTCAACCCGGAGCTGGCCGCGAACAGAAACGCGGGGGCCTCGATCGGTGGGGGAACTTCGGCGGAGGCTCCCGTGCTTTATCCGCTTAAGGACGTTTCTTTGATGGTGAAGACCTACAGTCACGATCTCAGGAACACTTTGAATGGGATGGATCTGGATTTAACGCTGCTGAGCGAGGCCAATTCAGAGCCGATTGTGCTGGAAGCCATCAAGAGACTGCAGTCCACGGCCACGGAAATTGGGCGTCAGGTGCAGGGGCTGATGTCCAAGTTTGCACTGGAAAGCCCATCGCAGATTCCAGTCATCCAGATCGTGGAACGTTGGAAGATGGACGGCGCGCTGCTGGACATCACTCCTGAGGTTCACTGGATCATCGAACCTGAGGATGAAGTGATTTATGGGGAGGCGAGTTTAATTCGGAACCTCCTATGGGAGATGCTGCAACTGGCCCAGCGGATCTGCCCTCGAAAGCTGCTGAAGCTGACGTGCACCTGCCGTGGGGGCAAGGCAGTGTTCGAAATTCTCGTCCCAGAAGCGCCCGCCGAACCCAGACGGGTTCAGTTGCAGCAGGCTTATTGGCAGGCCCTCCGGCGACTCGCCGAGCGTGGGGTCGGCCGCTTGGACCCGCCGCAGATTGAAGAGAACCAACCTCTCAGCCTTCGCCTCGTCGCCGCCACGCGGCCAATGGCAGATCCTGCGTCGCTTCGCTCCTAGCTCCGGTTGGGCCGTTCACTGGCATGCCTCTAGCTAGAGGAAATCTGCATCGACCCGTATGAACTTAAACCGTGGAAGCTCCCCTACGCAGAATGTATCGCCGTTGAACCTGTCGGCGAGCCGAGACATCCGAGGTTGTTCGGCTCGCACCATCGCGTCCCTGCTTTGCAGTGAGACCAGCCGGCAGCGCAGGAGGAACAACCCGTCCATCCGCTCGAGCCAATCTCTCCCATCATTCCCACCACCGGTCCCGCCCGCCGACGCCTCCTGGCGATCTCGCTAAACCAAAGGTAACGAGTTGGGACAACACATCCGCCTCCGTTGCTACAACGGCGGCGGATTGCGTTTGTGAAGCCACGAAAGACGGCAAGCAGTGGGATCGTTGCAAAGCGCTGCCTTAACAAGGCGCATTGCAAGCTCAACAAGCACCATCTGTCCGAGCTTTCCCTGCTAAGATCCTTAAAACCCCGCCTTCTAGGGTGGAACGAGGCCAGATGCGGATCTGGCATCCTCCAAGCTATAGCTCCTGTGTGATCCTGACCCACCAAGAGCCGAACACATGACAAACCCCTTTACCAATCCATCGATCACGGCCCCGAGAAGGGGTGCGAAGCCCACGCCGTCACCGGAACACCTGGTGGAAGGGTCTCTCTCCGCGCCGGGAGGTCGGCCTCTGAAGGACTTGGCAGACATCGTCATGAACCGACGGGCCACCAGCCACTTTACCAATGAAGCGGTGCCAGCCGAAGTCCTCGACTTCATATTACGGGTCGGCGCGC
This sequence comes from Verrucomicrobiales bacterium, assembly GCA_016793885.1. Lineage (NCBI taxonomy): Bacteria > Pseudomonadati > Verrucomicrobiota > Verrucomicrobiia > Verrucomicrobiales > Verrucomicrobiales bacterium. Next base: position 43,393 of record JAEUHE010000150.1, on the reverse strand, counting down.
AGGCTCCCTCGGGTTACAACCTCCAACCCTGGAGATTCATCGTAGTACGGACGGAAGGCGGACGAAAGCGTCTTCGGAAGGCCTCGATGAACCAGGAGAAGATCACCGAAGCGCCCCTTGTTATCATCGCCATCGGAATGAAAAGCGAGCCACTGGCGATGGCCGAGGAGATTCTGGCGGAGGGAGCGCGGCGGGGGGCCGGTTCACCTGAGGAGGTGGAGAAGACGGCAGTCCAGGCGCGCAAGTTCCTCTCCGAGTTTCCACTGGAGGTATGGGTGAACCGCCACACGATGATTGCCGTTACCTACCTCATGCTGGCTGCAGAAGCCTGTGGTTACGACACCGCTCCGATGGAAGGATTCGATCCCGCGGGGATCAAACGGGGGTTCGGCGTGCCGGAGGAGGGCGAGATCGTGGCGCTACTGGCCATCGGACGCATGAAGGAACCTGACAAGGCTTATCCGGGGCGGCTGCCGCTGGACCGGATCTTTTTCCGCGAGTCCTACGGTCTGCCATGGCATGAGGGCTTCTCCTCCGAGGCCGGTGAAGAGAAGGCAAAGGGCCCATCTGCACCTCACAACCTGAACGAATTCTGACTATGAAACTCAGCTCCATTCCTAATTTTAGGGAAATGTTAGCGGACTATTCGGTTGCGGTCCTGGTAACCCACCGGGCAGGAAACGGCACACCGTTTAGATCCAGGCCCATGGCCATCGCCCGCGTGGACGAGAATTGCGACCTCTGGTTCATCACCAGTGAAGAATCCGCCAAAGTCCATGAGATTGAGGCTGACACGCGCGTGCATGTCATCTGCCAGGACGGCCATTCAAACTGCTTGACCATCTCGGGGCGGGCGTCGTTGAGCCACGATCGCAACACCATCCAACGCCTGTGGAAACCGACCTTCAAACCCTGGTTTCCCGAAGGTGAGAACGATCCCGCCATCGTATTGATTCACGTGCTCGGTGAGCATGGAGAATTTTGGGACAGTCAGGGCTTGAACGGAATCAAGGACGCGTTTCAAGCGGTCAAAGCGGCCATCACGGGAACCACTCCCCAAGTGGAGGAGGGCCAGCAACATGGCGAAGTGGACCTACGCTATGAAGGACGATAATGACATCTTGCGCGACGCCATATCCGGCCTATTCGATATTCAAGCCGAACCCGATAAGGTCGTCGTGACCGCTCCCACCTCGCTGTGCAATGACTTTTACCGCTACATGGAAGAACACCATGCCGAGAGTCGGAAAGTCATGTGCCGCCCGCTCCTGGAAATCGGACAGGAGATCCACTTTGGAAACTGTTCAACCGACCAGGTCGTGGAGTGGGTCCATGAGTTCGCCGACCAACTTGACACAGCCGCGGTTTCGGAATGTTATCGCGCGATCTATCCGTAAAACCTCCCTATCTCTGCCACTCTTATGAGCCCTCCAGTCTCCCCCGAATGGACCAGCATCGGCACTTTCAACCGTCTTGCTGATGCGGAAGAACTCCAGTCCCACCTGCAGTCTGAAGGCGTTGCTGCCCGCGTCTACGACGAACGATCCCTGCAAAAGTTCTGGTTCTGGGTGCATCCCAAGGCTGGCATCCACGTTCAAGTGGATAAGACCCAGGTGGAGACGGCTGAAAAGCTGTTTCAAGCGAAGGAGACTCTCTGGATGCGCGCGGTGCGGTGTCCCGAGTGCGGTTCTTCGCGGGTCCAATACCCCGCGGTGACGCGTAAAAACATGCTGCCGGCGATCCTGGATCACGTGTTCACTTTGGTTGGGCTCTTTCCCGCCGCGTATTACTGTGAAAGCTGCCAATTTACCTGGAATCGACCTCACCGCGATTCCATTAAGGACCTCAAGTCACCCGACTCACCGCTTCCCTCGAAAGGAATCCAGTCCAATTAAGGAGTCACTATGTCATCTGTTGTTAAAGTCATCGAGTTGATCGCCGAATCCGACACGAGCTGGGAGGAGGCGGCCCGAGTCGCGGTAGAAACCGCCGGGCGGACCATCCATGGTATACGCAGTCTCTATGTGAATGATTTACAGGCGGTGGTCCGCGAGGGAAAAATCGAGCGATTCCGCCTCAACGCGAAGATCTCGTTCGAAGTCGATCCCTGATCGTTCCGCCTTTCATTGTGGGCTGCCATCATCATACCTCCCAGGATCACGAGAGCCCGAGCCTCGGCGTGAGTCCGTGCTATGAGATGATAGCTCGGGCGACGGCGGACCTTCTCTTTGAGTGGGACCTCCAATCGCACCGGCTTTGGTGGGGTGGCGGATTGACGGGAAGGTTCGGCGACCTCCAGGACTGCGTGGAGATCGGGCGGGAAGCCTGGCTGCAGCGGATTCACCCTGAGGATCGCGAACGTGTACTCCGCGGTGTCGATGCCTTGGTCGGCCAAAGCGCCACTGCTTGGTCGGACGAGTTTAGGGTGCTTTGTCCGGATGGAAAGACTGCCTTCGTTCTTGGCCGCGGCCTGGTCTCAAGAGATCAGTTCCAACGCCCACTAAAACTCACGGGAGGGATGTGCGATATCAGCGCTCGGCGGGAGTGCGAGCAAAGTCTGGATCAATCTCGGCGTCAGCTCCGGGCGCTCTCCTCACGCTCCCAAAACCTCCGCGAAGAAGACCGGCGCAGGATATCGCGCGATCTTCACGATACCCTCGGCCAGATATTGACCGGGCTCAAAATGGACCTGGGCTGGATTGAGAAAAACATCGCCGCCAACACCGATACGAATCCGGCCCTGTTGGAGAAATTGATGGAAACTGAGGACATCGTGGATTCCGCCATCACCGAGGTCCAGCGCATCGCCACGGACTATCGCCCTGATGTTCTGGATAATCTGGGGCTCGCCAGCGCCATCAAGTGTGAGCTTGAGTTGCTGCAACAACGCAGCGGGATGCAGTGCCACCTGGAGATGGAGGAAGGGCTGCCGGAGCCCTCGCCCGGAATTTCTATCGGGTTGTTTCGAATTCTTCAGGAGGCGCTGACGAATGTGGTGCGCCATGCCCGGGCGGGGCAAGTCATGGTCAAGCTACGGAGGAATCAAGCACGGTTGGAGATGGAGGTGCTCGACAACGGCGTGGGTATCGATCCGACGGTGCTCATCCGACCGGGAGCCCTTGGCCTTCTGGGGATGAAGGAGCATGCCACTCTGCTGGGAGGCGAGTTGGAGCTCAAGCCTGGCGAATCCCAGGGTACCAAGTTGATCGTATTGGTTCCGTTCCACGAACCCACAACGTCGATATGGGACCTTCCCAGTTAAAGATTTTAATTGCCGATGACCACGAAGTCGTGCGCAGAGGCCTCGAACTCATCCTTTCGGATGAGTTTCAACCGCTTTTGGTGGGAGAGGCGAGCAATGACCTGGAAACACTCTCCGCCGCGCGGCGGGAAAGTTGGGACATCATCCTGCTCGACATCAACATGCCCACCCGAGGTGGACTGGACATCCTCCCGGAACTACGGAGCATCGCACCGAGCACGCCCGTCCTGATCCTGAGTGTTTTTCCTGAGCGAGACTATGCGATTCGAGCTTTCAAACTGGGTGCGGCTGGATATCTCACGAAACAAAGTGCGTCCGACGAATTGCTCCTGGGTATCCGAAAGGCGCTCTCCGGCGGCCGCTATGTCTCCTCTTCCCTAGCCGAAAAGCTTGCTCTCAGCCTGTCAGGCGAAAACCCCATCGCTCCACACGAGCGGCTATCCAACCGTGAGCTGCAAGTATTGCGTCTGATCACGACTGGTAAGACCGTGAAAGAGATCGCCGCCGACATGTGCTTAAGTGACAAGACCATCAGCACCTATCGGGCTCGCATTGCCCAAAAGATGCGCATAGGAACCAATGTCGAGCTGACCCGTTACGCAATTGAACATCACTTGGTCGAGTGACGCACTCTCCCGCCCTGTGAATCCGCGAATCCCGGCGAAGTCACTTGTAGGGACATCACCCTACAAGTGACTTCCCTGCACCCTACATAAAATGGAGGCAATCCCGCTCTGGCGAGGGACACCGACGTCCTTGATGCTAGGAGCATGTATAACCATGCTCCTTTCGTTTATTTCGGGCGCTGGCTTTGGGTGATGACCTTCCTACTGCTTTGGGGAGGGAGCGGCTCAGCAGACACCTTCACCATCGCGTGGGAACCTCCGGCCACCGGCAGCGTCGTTGCCTACAAAATCTATAATGCCCGCTCGAGCGGTGAGCCCTTCATCCATGTGGCGACGACCGACACGACTTACGCCCGCCGCTACCACCCCGGATCCGCACAGGGACAGCTTTACTACGTCACGGCCCTCGATGCCGAAGGGATGGAGAGTCTGCCCTCGAATATCATCGAGATCGGAAAAACCTTGGGTATCCGAGTGGAGCCGGATTTGCTGATTTTTCAGTGGAACGACGAGCACTATGAGCTCGAAACCGCCCCGACGCCAGAGGGGCCTTGGACTCTCCACACCACGGGCAGCCCGGCCTTTAGCGACACCTCGCAAGGAATGCAATTCTTTCGGCTGCGCGATCGTTGAGCCTGGGACGAGGACTTAAACAGGTACAAAAGGGAGAGGCCGGACTGAAGCCCGGCCTCTCTTGAGGGGAGGAACTAAAAGAGGAGCGGCTAACTTATGGAGCGCCGCGTGTACGGAAAAAGCGGTTACCAGGACCGATGGGGATCACTGCCGGACTGGTGGCATTGGGAACGTCAGTATAGGGTCCCTCCACCTTATCCGACGACTGCAACACCCCGGTATAAGTGAGTCGGATATCCGTTCCCACTCGCTCAATACTGAGGATGCGGAGAGCGGTCGCTGCACTGATCTGAATGTCGTCGATCCAATGATTTGCATTGGCTCCGCCCGTTCTTGCACCCCAGGCGTACCGTCCGCCCGTCAGCCCCTGGAAGCCCGGAATAGTGACATTGTAGATGACGACTTGGCCGTCATACACAACGTCAACCGATCCGTCCGGCTCCACCCGAATCAGGACCGACACATACTCGCCTGCCGTGTCCAGAAGCGATGCTGGAACTTTCCGAGACTCCACCAAGGTGCTATTGAAGCGGACATCGACCGCCGGTGCTTCTCCGGCACCATTGTCGTAGGTGTCGAAACTCACGACCAGCCCGCTCCCCGCGCCGTCCTCGCCGAATGTTCCATCCGCCAGATCCGAGGCCCAAACAAAGCTAAATCCGTCAGCCGGCGGACTCGTGCCTTCGCCCACCCTGGCTTTAAAGGCTACAGTTAGGGTATCGATGTTCATTCCTGGGTTAAGGTCGTTCACGATGAAACTACCGACCTGGTCGTTGACTGCTGAGGTGAGCTTAAGAACGCCGCTGTCGTCCACCCCTTCGTTGGCTGATACGGCAGCGGTGCCGAACACGGCGGAGTCAGAAGGAACCGCTCCATCGTTAAAACCGATCTCGATGGCGCCCGGAGGAAGGCTCAGCTCGAAAACGGTGATGGTTGCGACCATACTCGTAAGCACGTTGGCTGAGTTCGTCACAACAACTCGGAACTGCGTGCCCGAATCCGTCAGCATCAGCGGAGCGGTGGTCAGAGAAGGACCAGTCGCGGCGGGAACGCTCAGGAAACCCGGCTCACCTGGCCCTCGGCGTTGCCATTGGAAGGACGCCTGACCAGGGTCATTGACCTCGACGGTCAACGTGGCCGTTTGTCCGTTCAGAACCGCCAGGTCGGATGGTTGGCGGGTGATAAGCAAGGGGCCCACATAACTTTCCGTGTCCACCGCAATGTCATCAACCCACTGGTTTTCATTGAGCCCGCCCGTGCGCGCTGCGAAAGCGAAGCTGGCTCCGCTCAAGCCCGTGAAGTTGGTCAACGGAACATTATAAAAGACCACGTTGGTTTCATAAACTACGGTCACCGTCCCATTCGGATTCAACCGAACCAGCACGTCAGCGAACTCATCCCCGGTGCGAATGAAGTCCACGCTTACCATTTTAGAGGCGATTAAGCCGCCCTGCCATCGCAGATCGATGGAAGGTCCCTCAGCCGCGCCGTTGTCATAGATGTCGAAGCCAACGCTGAGCCCGGTCCCCCCCCCATTCTCGGGCTCCCCCGGGAGCGCCGCTGGGAAGTCGCTGGCCCAATTGAAACTAAAGCCGTCGGCAGGAGGTTCGCTACCTCCTCCCACCCGCATGCGAAAGGCGGCGGTGAAGCTGCCCACCGCCTGGCTGGGCGCAGCGTTAGAAATCACGAAAGCGCCGTTCTGCCCGTTCACGGCATCGGTCAGATGTAACACTCCCGAGTCCCCCACCCCGCCGGTGGCCGTGACCACGGCAGTTCCCAGAACGGTTGTTCCGGCAGGAACCGCGCCGTCATTGAAATTGAAGTCGATCTCGGCGGTAGTCGGGCGGGTAACCGTCACCACGTCCAGACTCACCGCTTCGCTCGACACTGTATTCGCAGGCCCCGTAACCACCACGCGATACAGGGCACCTTGATCTCCGCCGGTGGTCGCGGAAGTTGTAAATGATGATCCCGTTGCCGCGGCAATGTTGCTGAACGTGGCCTCCCCTGGACCACGCCGCTGCCATTGGAACGTAGATCTCGAAGGATCATTGACTAAAACGTCGAAGCTTGCGGCCTGACCGACCAGGACTACCGCATTCGTGGGTTGGCGAGTGATGGCCGTCGGTCCGGTGAACAAGGTCGTGGCAATCGATATGGTATCGAGGTAATGGGCCTGGTTGGCACCGCCGGTGCGAGCAGCGAAACCAAATCGAGCTCCCGCCAGGGCGCTGAATCCAGGAATCTGGACCCCTGAGTGCAACAACATGCCATCATACGCTACGTCTACCAATCCGTTGGGCCGCACTCGAATAAGGACGTCAGCAAAGCGCTCCAGCGAAAGCTCTTGGATAGTGAGCTTGCGGGACGCGAGCACCGTGCCTCCAAATTTCACATCCACTGCCGGCGCCTCTCCCCCGCCACTGTCGTAGGCATCAAACGAGACGGTCAATCCGGTGCCGGCACCCTCCTCGGCCGTCGCCAAAGTGGCGTTCGGAAGATCGCTGGCCCAGTTGAAGCTAAATCCATCGGCAGGAGGTGTGGAACCGGGTCCAAGCTGGAGTTGGAAGCGGACGTCCAGGCTGTCTACCGCCTGGCCACCGTTGATGTCTTCAATCGTGAAAGCGCCGTTCTGATCGTTGGCAGCCTCGGTGAGATGCACAAAGCCGTCGGGTCCAACGGCAGCTGTCCCGAAGACGGCCGTGCCGGACGGCACCGCACCATCTCCGAAGTCCAGTGTTAGATTCGCTACCGGAGGAGGGATGTCGACTACCGAAACCGTGGCAGCCCGCGTGGTCACCTCTGTCAACCCGGTCACAGTGAGTCGATATTGGGTGCCAGCGTCCGCCACCGAGAGCGGAGCCGTGACTAAAATCGCCTCATTGGCTCCAGCGATCGCCGTGAAACCAGCGTCGGTCGGCCCCTTTCTAAACCACTGATAGTTTAGCGAGGGATCCGAACTGTTAACGGCAACCCGAAGGGTCGCCGCGGCATTCGCCAGAACGGTCACATCAGCAGGCTCCTGGGTCACTGCCACCTGAAGATCGCCAGTCGTCGTCGCAATGGTGAGATCATCCACCCACTGGTTCTCATTCAAGCCGCCCGTCCGCGCCCCAAACCCAAACTTGGCGGCTACCATGGGCGCGAAGTTCGGGATGAACACATTGGAATAAACCTGAGTTCCGTTGTAGGTCAGGTCAAATGTGCCGTCCGGGTCGACTTTGATCATCACATCCACAAAACCGGCGCCGGTTCTGAGCAGATCCAGAGGAACTACCAGATGACGAAACTCGACCCCGTTCCAGCGAAGATCGATTGCGGGTGCCTCACCTCCGGCGTTGTCGTAAATATCGAATGCCACCACCAGTCCGGTGGTGGTGGGGCCTTCCTCGCTCCACGCGGCGGCTGGCAAATCAGAGCCGACACTGAAGCTAAATCCATCGGCCGGCGTTGCCGTTCCGCCGCCGACCCGCATTTTGAAATCGGCCGTGAACGAATTGAGGCCGCCCGCGCTGCCCGGATCGAGATCGTCCACCACAAAGGATCCGGTCTGACTGTTCACCGCCTGGGTGAGTTTCAACACGCCACCGCCGTCGACGCCGCCGGCGGAGTCGACGATGGTGCTGCCATAGACGGCGCTACCTGCAGGGACCGTTGCGTCGTTGAAGTCGGCCGTGAAGGTGCCGGCGGAGAGCGATGCGCCGGTGAGGGCGCATAGCCCAGCGAAGATCGCGCCCCGCCTAAAGCCTATTTGGTAGTTCATATTCATCGGATAAGTCTTGGTTCAGTAATGTCGATGCTCCCCGCACTGGCCAAGCAACACACGTAGGCTTGATGAACGAATCAATCTAGTCGGAGTCCGGGCTACCAAATACGCGACGACGTCCATTCTGGTTCGCTCCATGCAGGGGTGGCAGGCGGGTCCTTAGCACGGACAGTGCCAGGGAAAAGACAGATCAACACCGGGGTGATGGGTTCGCGTCAGCCCCGTATGCACCAAGGGGTTCTAGTGAACTGACCCTTCGGCTGCGGCGAGCCTGGCTTTGCAATTTGTCGACTCATGATTGCAGGGTGCAACGTTTCACTCCATCTCACCCGGGTTTGTAACGAAGCAATGCCAGGTCGCCACTCATTAAAAATGGGCTTGAGGGAGGCGGATCTTCGATTCTCCCGACGGTCCATTCTGCAGGCACCCCATTGGCCTAGGCTTTGCTAAGGCCGTGCGCTATGCAAACGTCGATTGGTCCGGTTCACTCCATCCGCCGTAAACCTCAATACGAAGGAATCGCCAAATCCGCCCGGCTCTACCTAGGACCATCGGCGGTAGCGGATCCAGAGATACAAGAATCGGCGCAAACCCAGCCACCGAGGCAGGTGGCCATTGCTTGGGCTCCCCCCCACGCCTTCACGTTGAAACCCGGTTCTGCAAACAACTCCACTGCCCGGACGGTTTAGCCGAGGGGAGTCGCCCTTCCAGCTTTCCCGATTGGGTTGCCGGTCGCACTCGCGAGCGAGGGGCACGGGATCAAGCCCTCATTTCTTTCGCCGATCCGCTATTCCCAGCGGGCGTCGTTTTCACGATGCTCTCCGAGGGGGGGCTGAAGGCCGCGGGCCGCTTGCGCGCATCCCCCACGCTCGTTCTGAGCATGCTCACCAACTCCTTCTCAACTTCGCTCTCCAACGGGCCGTGCTCGCGATTGCATTCCGCCCGAAAGCCTTTCGTTCTGTGCAAACTGCACCCTGTTCCACGCCCCCCTTTAGACTGGAACCAATGGATTCATTCAAGGATTTCGCTTGGCTCCGTTCTAGCTAAAGCCTCGATGGATCGAAAGCCGACCGAGCCCGATCCAAGCGATGTCATCGCCAACACCCACGGGCTCGGAAGGACTTTCATTACAAAACAAATTCCCATGAAAATGCTCAACGAACTGTTTTTGAACGAACTTGCCGACATGTATGATGCGGAGCAGCGAATCGCTAAAGCTCTGCCGAAAATGGCCAAGGCCGCCACCTGCAAGGAACTGCAGGAAGCCATCCTGTCCCATCTCGAGGAGACCAAAGGCCACATCTCTAAACTGGAGCAAGTCTTCGAAGCCTTTGGCAAACCGGCGAAAGGCCAGAAATGCGAGGCGACCATTGGACTGCTGGAGGAAGGCGACGAAATTGCCACCGAGTTCAAAGGCTCCCCCGCGATCAATGCCGCGCTCATCTGCGCCGCACAGAAGGTGGAGCACTATGAAATCGCTTCCTACGGCTGCCTGTATCAATGGGCCGGATTGCTGGAAAACGAGGAAGCGGCGGACATCCTCGCGGAGATTCTAGCTGAGGAAAAGGCGGCTGATGAGGCTCTCACGGCATTAGCCACGAGCAAAAACCAGGAGGCGCTGGGAGACTCGGCTGGAGAAGAGAAAGAAGACCAGGACGAGACGACCACCTTTGGTGAACGAGGGATCCGTCCCACGGGCACCAAGAAGCGTTAGTATCCTGGTATCGCTTCACGGGGACGCCCCCCGTGAAGCGATCGTATCCTATCACCTTTCACCGATCGCTTCGAGGTCCCACTGTGAATCCCCAGCCCATGCCACCAGCCGATCTTTCCAACCTCGGTGAGTACCTTGCTGATCATTTCGCCGGGTCCGTGGGGGCCGTCGCGCTACTCGAGGATCTGGGAAATTCAGAAGCTAAGCCCGGGATGCGGGAGCTGTGCACCCACCTGAAAGTCGAGATACAGAAAGACCAAGCCGTCCTCGATCGGCTCATGTGTCTCGTCGGTGCCAAGCCAAGCTTGGCCCAGCGTGGTGGGGCGTGGTTGCTTGAAAAGGCCACCGCCCTGCGCTTGGGAAGCTTCGGCCGCCCGGGTAACGACTTGGGCCTCATGGAAGCCTTCGAGCTGCTCGCCTTGGGGATCGAAGGTAAGCGGCTTCTCTGGAGGGCCTTGGGGTATACCCTTGCAGCGGAGACGAGATTTCAAGAGTTTGATTTTTCGGGTTTGGCGGGACGAGCGGCTGAGCAATTCTCGATCGTCGAGAAGTGGCGCATCGAAATGGCCCGCTCCGCCTTTGCCGTACAGGACTGACCCGGACTCAAAGCCGGGCCGAAACACAAGGGCTCCGGCCCGGCTTTGACGCTGTGCCCTATGAACGCTTCGACTATTCGCTCATCACCCGATAGTATCGTTGCGCCTCGCCGGATCCATCCGTAACAACCTTCCGGCTGCCGTCCCCCACAACGCTGCCGAGCGTTTGCCAGTCCCCTTCGGCCAGTGACATCCGATACTGCACTACATAGTTGGCCCCCGCCCTCGACTCGAAACCAAATCGCATCGAGCCGCCAACGACCTCAGGTTCGACCAGCGTGACTGCTTGCGGCCCCACCGAAGTTCCCGCGTGTACCACCAGTTCAAAAACGCCCAGGAAGCCGCCTCCCGCAGTGCCTCCGTCGTTCCCCACTATCCTGAGGCCATTGATGCCGCTAAGCGGCTGAGCCGGCCGGAATGTCGCCATCGCCCGAGTAGGCGCGCCAAACGCGACGGCCGGTAGCGGGTGCTGGTCCAGCGCCTCCAAGTAATCGGAGGAGGCGCCGATCGCCGTCCAGGTGATGCCGCCGTCCGTGGTCGTTTCCAGAATCGGTTCCAGCAAGTGATCCGCTGCTGAAAGAACCTGTCCCGCTCCCGGTCCCGTACCGTTCACGCCAAACCAGCCACCGTCAAAAAAGATGGCCAAGTGGAGGTCCAGACTGAGAACTGTGTTCGTGATGGGTCGATCCCAAAGTATCCCTACAAAGCTGACGGCGCGCGCCGGCGTTCCATCAAACGTATCGACGCTCGAAGTCAGATTCGCGTCGTTAATGCTAGCAGCCGTGCCGGCGTGGAAAAGGGGCAATTCTGTTTCCGGACCATCTTCCAGCGCAGGCTTGGTCCCCAGAATTCCGGTACCGAGGGATGCGATGTTGTCTGGAACACTCGAGGGGTTCGCGGGGTCGCTCTCCAGTCCCACCTCGATCCCATCATCAAAACCGTCACCATCGCTGTCGTCGAGCGTCGGATCGGTCTGGTAGACCAGAACTTCATCGCCATCTCGAAGTCCATCAGCATCCGTATCCACCCGACGCGGATCGGATTGATATTGGGTGATTTCTAACCCATCCTTAAGGCCGTCCCCGTCGCTGTCACCGGTCTGCGGTCCCGTGAGGCGTACGAATTCCTGACCGTTCGGCAACCCATCCCCATCGGCGTCGTTGCCTGCATCATTGATGCCCACAACCAGCCCATTGATCCGCTCCCACACATCCTCCATTCCGTCGTTGTCCGAGTCGATCGCTGGGGCACGTGGGGTGAGCTCGAAGACGCCAAGAAACCCCGCGCTGGCCACTCCACCATCCGTTCCAATGAGGCGAATCCCGGTGATGCCTTCAACCGGAGTGGCCAGGGTGAATCGGGCAGTCACAGAACTGGGATTGGGGTTTCCTCCACCTCCTATGCCATGACCGGTGAGCACGGAAACATAGTCGGAGGTAGCAGGCACCGGTGTCCAACTGAGGCCACCATCCGAGGAGACTTCCACGGAGGGCTCCACCAAATCTGAGGCAACCAAGCTACCTCCCGGCGCCGGGCCTTGATTATTTACGCCGAACCAGCCTCCATCCAAGAACGTCGCCAATGTGAGTTCCAATCTCGCGACGGGCGTTGGCAGTGGAGATTCCCAGACGATGCCCACAAAGCTGACGGTGCTCGCGCCAGCGTCGTTATAGGTATCCACACTCGTTGTAAGCTGCCCATCGTTAATATTACCAGGGGTGCCGGCATGGAATAACGGAACCTCCGTTTCAGGGCCCGGCTCGAGGGTCAATTTAGTCCCGAGGATACCATTGCCCTGAGCCGCCAAAGTGTCAGGAAGACTACCTGCACTGTTAGGGTCGCTTCCTCGTCTCACCTCATCAAAGTCGGAAACCGTGTCGCTGTCCGAATCCATCACAGCGGGATTGGTACGGTAGACCACGGACTCTTCCTGATCGGTCAGCCCGTCGCCATCCGCATCGACCGCGCTGCCCGCCTCGACAACCAACTCTGATACACCGATAAAACCGTTCCCGTCGGCGACGCCGCCATTCTGTCCGATGATCCGAATCCCATTGATGCCTGAAACCCCCGGGCTCAGCGTAAATGTGGCAGTCACTGGGTTGGGAGTTGGATTGGCACCGCCTCCAATCGAAAATCCGGTCATGACGCCCAGATAATCCGAGCTATGCGGAACGGTGGTCCAGGTGGCACCACCATCCTTGGTGGTTTGCACGGTAGGTTCGAGCAGATCAGCGGCGGTGAGCGCTTCTCCCGCGGCCGGGCCGCGGCCATTGACACCAAACCAGCCGCCATCTCCAAAGGTGGCCAGGGTCAGCACCAACGAGTCGATGGTCTCCACCCGCGGAATGGTCCACACAATCCCCACGAAACTGATCCCCTGGCCGCGGTCCGTTCCCGCGTTGCCAAACCAGGTGTCGACATGGGTGTCAGGTTGCTCGTCGTTGATGTTCGCGAGTGCCCCAGCGTTGAACCGTGGAGTGCCTGCGTCGACATCTATCGCGTTGTTGACTCCGAGCACGGCTTGGCCGCGCGGAGCAAGATTCAGCGCTTCCACAGGCAGCACCCCGCTGGCCGCGAGCCCCAGGGCAAGGAGGAGGCCATGATGCGCGCGATCCAGGGTAATTGTGTGGTTGAGGCAGGAATGACCTAAATGTGCCGTTTCAGACGAAGAGGAATTCCATTTCATACATACACGCAGTGAGAGACACGAGCGCTAGCGCCGACCGAGAGACCCTAAGAATTAGCCTCCGACTGGCCGTGGCGGCCAGGGGTGGGAGCGCGTTGCGCCATCGTGAAGGGTCTTCACAAAGCTCGCAGACGATTCACCGTTTGACAAAAGTTTTTGATTCAAAGACCCCACTTTTTTCCCCGCAAACAACCATGACACTCCGAGACAACACTCACTGCGGCGCCGGCGTGCAAGTCGCCTGGGATGCTCCAAGCAATTCGTGCGTTCTGCCTTCTTGATAGCTTGAAAGTGAATCGTCTGAAGTCGAGGAGGGAGGGCGGGAGTCAGGTTAGTGGCCGCCCGCCTCCTCAATGGATCACGAGCACAACTGGCATATAACCAGCTTAAGGTTTGGAGAGCTGCAATGACGGGAGCGCACACGGACGCTCACGGGTTCCACCAGGTGCAGAACCAAAGAAAGCTTATTACCAATGAACAGCATCGATTCGGAAACAGCTAAGAATCAGTCCTTCATGGCGCGTCGAATGATGGAGACGCTGGTGGTGTTCTTACATGAGAGCACCCGTGAAGCATCCGACCCCAAGGCCCAGGCGCTTTTTGAAACCTCTGCCGAAGTCCTTCAGGGCGTGATCAAAGCCTTCCAGCATTTCGAGAACAAATCCGAGGAGGCTTGGCGGTAATCTCGACCCGGAGCGCTCGTTCCGGCTGAGCCCCCAAGCGGCGGATGGCTAGCGACCGAATCGGAAGATGCGGGCGTCAGGGTTCTTCCGCCCGAGGAACGAATCGCGAATGATTTCGGCCGCAATCAGGCTGAAGGTGATTCCGTTACCTCCGTATCCCAGGGCAAAGTAAAGATGAGGAAACCGGGAGTGGATTCCGATAAAAGCCAGCCCATCCTTGGTCTGCGCGAACGTTCCTGCCCAGGAGTAAGCGACCTCAATGGGCATGGTGGGGAACAGCCGGGTGAATTTGGTCAGCAGGGTCCTCGTTTTGCGCGCCAGGCTAGCATCGCGGCGTTTGGCACTCACGAAATCGTCATCTTCTCCGCCCACGATCACTCTCCCCTCCTCGGTGGTGCGCATATAGAGATAGGGAGAACCGCTCTCCCAGATCAGGCACTGATGAGGCCATCCTGATGTATTGCTATGGGGTTCGCTGATCAGCGCGTAGGTGCTCTTGAGCGATCCCGCGTCCCCGCGCAGCAGCAGCTTGGATTCAAAACCAGCCGCGATAATCCCTCGACGCGCGGTGATTCGAAAGCCCTGGCGGGTGGTGAGCCGAACCCCACGACGTGTTTCCTCCAGTTCCGTCATCTCCGTACGATCATACACCTGCAAGCCTCGCTTCATCCCTGTCCGAAGCAAGCCATGGGTTAGGCGATGCGGGTCAACCTGCGCTCCGTCACGCGAGAGCAGCGCCGCGGGACGCGCGAAGGAAAATTGCTGCCGGAGAGCCTGCGCGTCGAGCAGCCGCAGCTGCACGCCCGCCTCCCGTCGCAGTCGAAACTCCTCTTTGAAGGCGGGGATTTCGCTCCCGTAGCGGGCTAAAAACAGACTGGGCTTCCGCTCGAAGCCGCACTCAATGGAGGAGCGGGCCGCCAATCGCTGAAGCTTGCCTATGGCTTCTCGGCAGAGCTGCAAACTGCGCAGGGCAGCCTGACGACCGACCCGAGGAATCAACTCGCGCAACGGGACATCGATCTCGTACTGAAGCAGTCCCGTGCTGGCGCTCGTGCTTCCTCCACCGATGTCCCGCTTATCGATCAACACCGTCTTAATCCCAGCCTCGCTCAGGTGCACCCCTGCGAGAGCTCCCGTAATGCCACCGCCTACCACAACCGCGTCGCATTCCACATCGCGCTGCAGAGAGGGGTAGCTTTCCACCAAACCGTTGTTGACGGTCCAGAATGGATGGCTTGACGTGAGATTCATCTGCGCCTGCTTGCTTCCAGCTAGGCGCTAGGCCAAGGTCCGGACCTTTTTCTCCCGATCCCATTGTCGGGTCTTGGCCGCCTGCAGAAATGCGACCAGATTTCCATCGACAACGACTCCTCCATCCGGCTCCAGATTGGCCGCCCTCAACAACTCCAGCCCTCCCTGATCGACGAGAATGGCTTTGAGGTGGCCGAAAGCGTCACGCATGAAGTCGATGGCAGCGCTCTCCTTCTTCAATGCGGAGGCCGCCGTTTCCGAGAGCAGCACCGCCACTGCATCGAACATGACAGAGGGCGTTCCCGCGAGTTGCGCGGTCGCCATCATCGAGGAACCATTAAGAAGCTTCACCGGCCCGATTCGCGGCGCTATGACCTTGGCTGTGGCCTGCTCGGCCGCAACCATCTTAAGCAACTTCTTGATCAGTCCTTCATCCGAACCCTCGGCGATCAAAATCCCAATCGATCTTCCCTCCAAGGTTGGCTTCATTTTACCGATGAGTTGCAGGGCTGGGGAAGGCGGAAGCGGCTGCACAGGAGCCGCGGTTCGGGGAGGCGCAGGCAGCTTTTCCATGCCCAATCCATCGGCCACACGCTTGGCCAAAGGTTCATCGATGTGGATCAAGTGTCCCACCATGAGTTCGCGTATGTGCTCGTGCTCCACTTTCGAGAGTTCAAACACGAGAGCAGAAGCCAGATGGGCCTGCTCGATTGCGGATTGGCTGACGTAGAACTGCCGGGCCTGGCTGTAATGGTCGGCGAAACTCTCAGGCCGGACCCGACCTTTCTCACCGGATTCTACTGCGGCGAACGAACGAAAGCCCCGGGCGCTGGTTTCCCGTGGCGACGTATTGGATAGCGAGTTGGGTTCGTAAGCAACTCGCCCCGACGGCTGCGCCATCTGCATCTGTCCGTCCCGTTGCTGATTGGCAAAGGGACACTTCGGCGCGTTGACCGGTATCTGATGAAAGTTGGGAGAGCCCAGGCGTGATAACTGCGTGTCCTGATACGAAAACAGCCGTCCCTGAAGCAGCGGATCGTTGGAGAAATCGATCCCCGGCACTATGTGCGACGGACAGAAAGCGACCTGTTCCGTTTCCGCAAAAAAATTGTTGGGCCATCGGTTCAAGACCATGCGCCCGATTATCTTCAGCGGGACCAGCTCCTCGGGGATCAGCTTGGTGGCATCCAAGTGATCAAAGGGAAATTGATCGGCCTCGGCCTGAGTGAAGAGTTGAACCCCAAGCTCCCACTCCGGAAACGAACCGGCTTCAATTGCCTCGAAGAATTCCCGACGATGGAAGTCGGGATCCGCTCCGGCGATTTTGACGGCTTCATCCCACACGGTGGACTGGAGGCCCAGCCGCGGACGCCAATGAAACTTGACGAAAGTCGACTCTCCGCTGCTGTTGATCAGCCGAAAACTGTGAACGCCAAAACCTTCGATCATCCGCAAGGAACGAGGCAGCGTTCGATCCGACATAATCCACATCACCATGTGCATGGATTCGGGGGTCAGCGAGATGAAGTCCCAAAACGTGTCGTGGGCGGTCGCGGATTGGGGAAAGCCGCGGTCCGGCTCCATTTTAACAGCATGCACCAGGTCAGGAAACTTGATCGCGTCCTGAATGAAAAACACCGGAATGTTGTTTCCCACCAAATCCCAATTCCCCTCCTGAGTGTAGAACTTAACCGCGAACCCCCGCACGTCTCGCGGGGTATCGACCGACCCCGCACCGCCAGCCACGGTGGATAACCGGACAAAGACCGGAGTCTGTTCGCCTATCTCAGTCAGAATCCTCGCGGTGGTGTATTTCTTCAGGCTCGTGGTCAGTTCGAAGAAGCCATGCACCCCGGTACCCCGGGCGTGAACGATCCTTTCGGGGATTCGCTCATGATCAAAATGCATGATCTTCTCCCGCAACACGAAATCCTCAAGCAGGACGGGACCTCGGGGGTTGGCCTTCAGGGAATTCTGATTGTCCGAGATAGGCATCCCCTGATTGGTAGTAAGCGGAGCATGCTCTCCCCGGCATTCCTGATGCAGCTCGCCACCCGCTCGCGGTGACTGCTCACCGGAGGAACTGATCGATTTTGTGGGTTGAGACTTACTGGCCTTGGATGTCCGCTTAGTGTTCATAGAGTCTTCCAAATCTGAAAAAGTAATACCAACGCTGGGTGCAATGACGAATCGGTCCACCTCAGCTAATGCCATGCCAGGATCAAAGCTCATCAGGATGCCCGTGGGCGGGGTCAGCCATTGAATGTGCGATGTGGAACCATGCAAAGCGCCCGGTTGCTCCGCCCAAGGCTTGCACCTTACCCGATGCGCTCCGGCCAGCCAGAGAGCACCAGGGATCAGCGTTGGTCAGCAACGCATCGAGCGCCGGAGCAGGCTCCCATCGTTGCTTCATCGCCAGCCAAGGAGTGATTGTTTTCGAGCGGTCCATCCTTCGGCTTTTACTCAAGGAGTTGCGCCCAGCGGGGCATGGGATGAGCGCGTTGCTCAGTCGGAGCCTTCAGGGCTCGGTCGGTGGGGGAGTTGGAGTTCTCAGCGGGATGTTGACGGGAATAGATCTGCGTCAGGGTCGCCCCGAACAGCAAAATCTGAGCGGAGTAATAAACCCAGAGCAGCACCACAACGAGGGATCCGGCCGCCCCGTATGCCGAGGCTATGCCCGTTCGGCCCAAATAGAGTCCAAAAAGATGCTTGCCCAGGTTAAAGAGGAGAGCAGTGACCAAGGCTCCCCGCCAGACCACCCGCCAGGCGACATGGACATCCGGAAGCACTTTGAAGATGATGGCGAACAGCAGCGTGACGATCCCGATGGAAATGATCAGGTTGAGCACCTCCCAGAAGAAGGCCTCGCTGGAAGCCGAACGCACCACCCACGCACTCACTGCTGCGAGTGTCGCACTGATAACCAACGAGACGAGGAGCAGAAATCCGACGGCCAAAATGAGCGCGAAAGACAGCACCCGACCGCGAATGAAGCGCACGATCCCTTTCCCGCTCCGGCGAGGCACGTTCCAGATAAAGTTCAGGGCGTCCTGGAGTTGAACGAAAACACCGGTGGCACCGGCTAACAGGGTGATCGAAGCCATCAAGGTAGCCGAAGCACCCTCCAAGGGCCTATTGGCGGCCACGACCAAAGCCTGGATGGTTTTCCCACTCTCCGCGCCCACGAGACCCGATATCTGAGCAAAAAGCTCCCTGCTGGCAGCCTCCTCCCCGAACCAGAAACCCGCAATCGCCAACACCATGATCAGGAGGGGAGCGATGGCAAACAAGGTATAGAACGCCAACGCCGCCCCGAGCTTGGCGACGTCACGATCCATCCACTCCCGTACGGCACCCCGGAAAACCCGATAGATCGAGAGGATTGATTTGCTGGACGGCATGCGACGCAATGTGAGCCAGGTCCCCTCCAGCTAAAAGAGAGCCAAAGATTCAGCGGAGGGAATCTCCCTTCCAGCGAAGAAGCCAAACCATCTCCAGCCCAGTCCATGCGGGAGGACAGCATGGATTGGGCTCCAGACGCGGTGGGAGCGTCCCGTCCCGTGCAATGTGCCCGGGAGACTGTGCAGGTTGCCACGAAGGGACGCTGCCTGAGCTGAGATCCAACTCGAGCATTGAAGGAAAACGGCCCGACGTGATTGGCCCGCGATAAGCTAGTGCGGTCCATCGCGGCCTCCGACGACCGCACGCACAACTCCCGCTCAAACCACACAGCTCCTATGAATCGAAGCAAACCATGCGCTGGCCGGATATCCCACCTTCTAGGGCTCCTGTGCCTCACGGTGCTAACGGCGCATCTGCGATGCCAGGGAGCAACGTCGACGGTATCCATGAGTAACTTCGCATTTATCCCGTCCACGGTAACGGTGAACGTCGGCGACACGGTCATTTGGATCAACGATCAAGGCGAACATACTGTCACTGGGGTGGGAAGCGATGTCTTTTGCGGCACTCCAACCGTTCCCGTAAGCTGTTCGGTGACCTTCCTGCAGCCTGGGAGCTTTCCTTATGTATGCTTGCTTCACGAATTCCAGGGTATGATTGGCACGGTGAACGTGGTGGAGACGAACGAACCCGTTAGAGTGGCGATCACCAGCCCGACCGCAGGTGAACGCCTGCCCGCCTCGGGTGCAGCGCTCCTGGTCGCCACCAATCTCTCTGCAGTCGAGTTGAGCGAGGTGGAGTTCTTTGACGATGAGCAGTCTGTGGGCGTAGTCACCAACAGCCCGTTCCAGTTGAACGTCACGCTCAATATCGGCAGTCACACGTTAACCGCCCGTGCAAAGGGCACCGACGGAGGCATCAGCACTTCCGCGCCGGTGTCAGTGACTGTGGATGTTGAAATCCCCAACCCTATCGCGCAGCCGATTGCCCGAAGCACGAGGGTCATTGAGTTGGAAAGCGTGATGGAGGGACTGGTCGCACCACTGGGTATCGCCTCACTCGACGATGGCAGCACACGCCTGCTGGTCTATGATCAAGTCGGATTGATCCACCTGGTCAGCGACGGGGTCCCCCTGCCCACCCCGTTTCTGGATTTGCGATCCCGGATCGTCACCCTCAATACCAATTACGATGAGCGGGGTTTGCTCGGTGTGGCTGCCCACCCCAACTTCGCCCAGAATCCGCTGATCTACACCTACACATCTGAGCCAGTCGGGCCGGCGGCAGACTTCCCCATCCCCCTGGCGGAAGGTCAGACCCACAATCATCAGTCCGTCCTCGCTGAATGGAGACTCGATGCCGCCAACACCAATCGCGCGCTTCCCAACTCACGACGTGAGCTGCTCAGGCTCGACCAGCCCCAGGCCAATCACAATGGTGGCACGCTGCGTTTCGGCCAGGACGGATTACTCTATATCGCCACGGGTGACGGTGGAGCAGCGGATGATCAGGGCGCGGGACATGTGGCGGGGGGGAACGCTCAGAGCCTGACCAACCTCCTGGGCAAGATGCTACGAATCGATGTAGACGGCCGCTCTTCTGCTAACGGACAGTACGGGGTTCCGGGGGACAATCCGTGGGCAAATCAAGCGGGCACGCGGCAGGAGATCTTCGCCTACGGATTTCGAAATCCATACGCGTTCAGTTTCGATCGGTTGACCGGGGAACTTTGGTTAGGCGATGTGGGGCAAAACCAAATCGAGGAGGTGAACGTCGTCATCAAGGGCGGCAATTACGGCTGGCCGCTGAAGGAAGGAAGTTTCTTCTTCAATGCAAATGGAAACAACTCCGGCTACGTGACCTTAACCCCTCCGGCCAACTTACCGGTCGACCTCATCGATCCGCAGGCGGAGTATGACCATGACGAAGGAGAGGCGATCATCGGAGGCTTTGTCTACCGGGGATCGGCCGCAACCAATCTGTCAGGTATGTATCTGACGGGGGACTACGGCCGGTCCGGGGACGGGCAAGGTCGACTCTTTGCCGTCCGAAGCAATTCGCTGACGGAACTTCGGATTGGACTAGAGAACCGAGGTCTGGGAGTGTTGCTCAAAGGTTTCGGAGAAGATGCCGACGGGGAACTGTATGTTCTGGGTTCGACGAAAACAGGCCCGAGCGGCACGACTGGAAAAGTTTTCAAAATCGTTCCCCCGTCCGCCACCTCGCTCGCGATCGTCGCTATCGACATGACTCAGAACGGAGTGATGCTCTCATGGGCCGGCGGCGCCCCTCCCTACAAGGTGCAAAAAAAGATGTCGCTCTCTGAACCCCAATGGACCGACCTACAAACGACCTTCCTGCAAGAACTCACCTTGCCCACGGCGGGCGCAGCCGGATTCTTCCGAATCATCGACCAAGGGGGCTCGCTTCCCTAAGCACCAGCGACGACTCAGGGGATTCTCCAGCTAAGGCCTTGTGAAACTGGAGCACGCCTTGAGCTAGTTCGCGCCTCACCTCAGACTCGGATAGTTTTAGAATGTCGGCTATGTCCTCGCAACTCCGCCGCTCGAGGATCGCCAAAAGTAGAATAATGCGTGGTTGTCCGCCTAACTGTTGCAACCCGTGATGAACACTAACCAACTGCGGATCCGAATCTGGCTGGAGACCCGGCTCTGCACCCCGAGATGGTTTCAGATCGTCAACCTCATTGCCCAGGGCCTCACCCGGAAACCGGATCATCAGTTTTAACAGCCATAGTTTTGCGTCCGCAGGGGACTGG
Organism: Verrucomicrobiales bacterium; assembly: GCA_016793885.1. Taxonomy (NCBI): domain Bacteria; kingdom Pseudomonadati; phylum Verrucomicrobiota; class Verrucomicrobiia; order Verrucomicrobiales; species Verrucomicrobiales bacterium. The sequence continues at coordinate 21,992 of JAEUHE010000150.1, read as the reverse complement.
AACCCGTGCTCGTTGAGTTTATCAAAACCCGCGACCAGGGTGACGTGGATCAGTCGCTCGGCTGAGGCTCGGTCATACCCAATCCCTACTGCCAAGCGGTACAAGTCTCCCCAATGACTGAGGACATAGTTCTCAAAGCGGGAGTGTTGACTGTCGCCTGATTCTGTAGTCACAGGGTCAACCTCTGGCACAGGCTGAGGAACCCAGTCACAAAGTCCTGTAAACCGCAAATAGTTCGTCCTTGGTAGGCCATAGGAGTTCCAATCTTCCGAGGCAGTCAGATCGCTCTCTCAGCCCGATCGGGCTTCGTTTCGACGACGCCTCCGCAAGGAGCGTGCCAGATGGTGGGGAAGTAGATATCGTGCCGTAGTCTTCCGATGAACCGACTGGATGAGACCTCGCCCGCCGGAAGCGCTTCGTCGCTCCAGCGCCACACGAAGAGAGTTTCAATTTGCAAACCCTGACGTTGCAATACGCCCATCCGCACCAGGCAGCGGGTCGGGAGAATTGCTGGCAGGCGATTACGAGTCTCGGCGAGAAGCGAGAAGCTCCCGCAAGACTTCCTCCAGAGCCGAGAGGTTGATGGGTTTGGTGAAATGCGCCACGAACCCGGACTCCAGACTCTTTGCCACATCCGTCTCTGTGCCATGGCCCGTCAAGGCAAGGCCTTTGAGTCCATAACGTTTATTGAGAAATCCCATTAATGAGTGCCCGTCTATGTCCGGAAGATCAATGTCGGCCAGCACCACATCAAATCCGGACCGCGCGGCTGCTTCCAACGCTTCCACCCCTGACCCCACGGCAACAACCTCATAACCCCGTCGCCCCAACAGCGATGCAAAAGGTGACCGCGTCGGCTCATGATCCTCGACCAATAGAATCCGAAACGCGGGGGCATCGCTTTGGAACGATGTTGAAGGTGCCGCGGGGGGAGACCTTAACGGGCGCGCGGGAGCCTCGGAGCTCGGCGGTGCCGTGGAGAGCGGAAGTCGAACCAAAAAGGTGGAGCCTCGCCCCCGCCCCGGGCTGCTGGCTTCGATGGTGCCTTCGAAGAGTTCGACCAGCTTCTTAGTGATCGCCAAGCCCAGGCCCAAGCCCCCAAAGCGGTGTCTGCCGCCCTCCGACGCGTGCTCGCCCTGTGAGAAGGCATCAAAAATCCGAGCGAGCTCCGCCGGCTCCATGCCAATGCCCGTATCTTTGACCTCCAACTTCCAATACTTGGATTCCCCTTCCACGCTGCTCGAGATCCACAGGCGTCCGCCCGGAGGAGTGAATTTGATGCCGTTTTTAATTACGTTCCAAAGAATCTGCTGCAAACGGGCCGGATCTGCATGGACATAACTTCGATCGGCTTGGAGCTGCAGGACCACCACGATGTTCTTTTGGGCGGCATCGGTCCGAACATTCTCGATCGCATCCATCACGGCCGTGTGCCCGTCTATCGTCAGAAGGTCCAGACTTACCTTTCCGTTCTCGATCCGCGTGAGGTCCAGCAGATCATCAATCAATCGGGCCTCTAGGAGCGCGTTTTTCTCAATTAAACGAAAGGATTCCCGGACCGAAGCCGCGAGCTCCGGGTTCTGTGCCCCATCGCTCGCTAACATGAGAACGGGGTTGAGCGGAGTTCGGAGTTCGTGCGAAAGCGCGGCCAGGAAATCATCCTTGGCCCGCGAGGCCGCCAAGACTCGTTGCGACTTGGACGCCCGATCCAGAGCGAGAGCCAGAAAATGCACCAGGCGGGACAGCAGCTGGTACTCCTCCCTTTCGAGCACGCTCGGGGGATAACTTCCAAAAGAGATGAAACCCAACACCTCATCCGCGATCGAGAGAGGCCAACAGCTCACGCCGCTCATGCCTAAAGCCGTCAGAACCTTTGCGTGCTTGGCCATCGTTTTAAGGATGTTGGCGGGCCCACCAGAAGAGTTGAGGCGGTCTTCATTCGCCAACCTTTTCGCGCGCATCACCTCGCGCTGAGCGGTGGGCACCCCGGAGCAGGAGCGAAGTTGAAACAGATTGATTCCAGGATGCCAGACGTAGCAAAAATGAGCATCAAAACCAAGATACGGCAGCATCGGCGTGAGGATGGCACCCAGATCCTGCACAACATGGGTGGACTCCATCATGGCTCCCAAGGATTCGGAGAGGAGACGATCCAACTCCTGCTGCCGTCGGAGGGTGTAAGCGTGAAACTCCCGTTGAGTCACATCTTCGATGATCGTGATCGTTCCCACGATGCGATCCTCATCGGGCAACGGAGCGATGCGCGCCGTCTGGAGCATCCACTGGGACCGGCAACCCTCGATAGTAACGGGAAATGGCAGCAGGTATTTGTGGAGGGCCGTGGACAACACACTGATCTCCCCGGCCAGAGCGCTTTCGAACCGGGACAAAAGACGTCGTTGCTGCAGGTCGGGAAATAGTTCCACCAGGCTGCGCCCGATAGCCTCCGAAGCAGACAGGCCGCTGTGGAAAACCAACCACTGATTCCATGTTTGAATGCGAAGGGACCGATCAGTGGTCAGGATGCCGTAGGGCGCTATGGCCTGAAGCCAACTCACTACGGACTGAATCCCCGCCACGCTGGGGTCCGATTCCCGCCTGCTTTCGGTTGGGCCGCTCATGTGAGCTGCTTTTGTTCCCACTGGTCCAGCTCCGCGAGGAGACGGTCCAGGGAGGCGATGCCCAGAACGATCACGAGATAACCCGCGATGTCCTTCGTCTTGACGTGAAAGCGGGTGTGGATCATGAGTCCATAACGTTTCGATTCCTCGGATTCACGATCGACGGCGCCCAGCACGGACGCCACGGTATCGAGCCGAAAGCGCGGCACGTGAAAGGCGACATGGACGTGCAGCAAATTGCCGAAGACGCCCAGACACGCATTGAGCAGGATGTTCCCCACCTCCGTGATCGTTTCTCGCGCGTTGGAATCCAACAGCGAGGTCTCGGCGAAATTCTCGGTCAAGAGCTGGCTCAGTACCAGCGCCGCCCTCTGATCGAGCAGCAGGTAGGCGCGGCCCGAAATCGGACCCGAGAACACCTGGTCGACACTGGCGACCTGCGAGGGTATCAGGGCACCTAGAAGCTCGGCGATACGGTCCAGCGTATGCATCGCCACCTCCGGCACCTCGAGAGTGATCCGGTATCCGGTGAGCTCAGAAAGCGCTCCGGCGGCGCGCCCATAGCCTATATTGATGAGCTCCGCCAAAGAATCCTGCTGGCTCGCCGTCAAGTCCATAGAGTGCCCCCTTCGAAAATGGGCTTGAGGGCGGCGGCAAGCTTCTCCCTCGTGATGGGCTTATTGAGGATGCCAATGGCACCGTTTTGCCTCACCTGCGAGGAGGTGGAATCCTGAACGTCGGCGGTAAGCATGAGCACTCGAGCCGCCGGGTCTATCTCCAGCAGCTTGGCCAACACTTCGGTGCCATACATTCCATGCATCACGATATCAAGGATCACTAGATCAGGTCTATGCAGGTAGAATGATTCGATAGCTTGGGGACCGTCCGAGACATCCTCGACGAGATAGCCAAGATCTTCCAACGCCTGCCGAAGAGTTCGACGTGCGAGGGAGGAATCGTCCACAATGAGAATTTTAGGTTTCATGCGAAGTTAATGATCGTTTCGGCCATCTGGTCTAAGGGAACTGCCGAGTCGCTGAGTCGAGCTTCCACCACCGAGCGGGGCATTCCGTAGATCACGCAGCTTTGCTCTGCCTCCGTGATAACCGTTCCACCGGAAGCCTTGATGCAGCCGGCCCCTTCCTTGCCGTCGTCCCCCATCCCGGTCATGACTACCCCCAACGCCCGGGCTCCAAAAGTCTCCGCGACGGATCGAAAGAGAACATCCACCGAGGGTCGGTGTAATTTGTTGATGGGCTGCACGGAAAGCCGGGAGATGACGCTGCCTGTGCCTGTCCTCTGAACGGTGAGGTGGCGTCCCGCCTGGGCCAGAAGAACCATGCCCGGCTCCAGGACATCCCCTTCGGCGGCCTCCTTAACCTCCAGCGCGCAGATTTCGTTCAACTGCTCGGCATACATCGCCGTGTAGCCAACAGGCATGTGAAGGACAATGGCGATGGGTGCAGGAAAGCTCCTGGGAAACAAGGGAATGAGCCGACGTAGAGCCTGAGGACCACCGGTGGAAATCCCGATGGCCACCAGATCAATTCGTCGTTCGAATGCGATGCGTTCCGGGGAGGCCGCGATGGTTGAAACGGGAGCCTGTTTCTCCGGAGCGATGCGCATGATGAGCATGATTTTCTCCATGAGGTCCACCTTAACGTCGCGCAACAGATCATTCGCCAGTCCGCTGGGTTTGTGCACCACATCCACCGCGCCCGAGTTTAAGGCGGTGAAGACCTCCGCGGCATCCTGCGCGGCCGAGGAGAGAATCAGGATTGGAACGGGCCTTGCCGCCATTTGCCGCCGGATGAACTCGATGCCATCAAGTCCGGGCATGGCGAGGTCGCAGATGATCAGATCGGGGTTTAAACTGGCCGCCAGCGCCAACGCCTCGTGGCCGTCGCGGGCCGCTCCGACCACCTCGGTTCGCTCACTCTGCACAATTTCGCGCACCACCTTGCGGGCAAACGCCGAATCATCAACGATCAAAATGCGAACACGTTTCATGAGCCGGAAGGGGTTCTTTTATAAGCGAAACAGGTTCCCAGGTCCCGAAGCTCGAACCGGTCAGTGAGCCTCAACAGCGACTCGGTGGCGCCGACGAAAAGGTATCCGCCGACCGACATGCGCCGGGCGAAGGCACGAACAGCCTTCGCGATTGAGATCGGCGAGAAGTAAATAAACACGTTGCGGCAAAAGATGACTTGCGGGTCGGGAATCCGATCGAAGTTGTCCTCCGTCACCAGGTTCATCCATTGGAAGGTGACCCGACCGGCAATCTGGGAGTTTAACTTCCATCCCTTAGGCTGCTCTTCAAAATATTGTCGGCGAAAAGCCTCAGGAAGAAGCCGAAACGCCCGCTCGCGATAGAGGGCCGAGGCGGCCTTCTGCAGGGCTTTGTCGCTGGCGTCGCTGGCATGGATCCGAATGGGATGGTGTCCCCAGCCGGCGGCGTCCAGCGCCATGGCGATGCTGTAGGGCTCCTCCCCGCTCGCGCAAGCAGCGCTCCAGACGGTCAGAGGGGCCGACGTTGCGGCGAACCAGTCGGGCACGATCCGATCGACGAAATAGCGAATCTGATCGATCTCCCGCCAGAAATAGGTCTCCTGGACCGAGAACAGGTTGATCACCTCACGCCACTCGGGCGAGGTCTCGGGCTCTCCTTTGAGGCGGTAGTAAAAATCCAGATATGCCGCCGATGCCTGAGTTGCCACTAGCCCATCCAGTTTATCCGCCATCAGTTGTAAGGACGCATTGTCGAAAAATATTCCCGTTCGTTCGTGAACCAAGTCGCGAATGAGCATCAGGACCGATTCGTGGGTCGGCTGAGCGGGGAGGTGGCTCACGGCGCGAGAGGGCATTCGCATCAAATTCAAGAGTTAGGCGCCATAGCGTGCCGTCATGCTCAGGAACGAGTGCGATTGCCGGCATGGGTCGAGGAAAGCTTCCGGGCCTTAAACACCTGGGGTGATCCATCTGAGGAGCTTGGATCCCCGGATGGGGAACCAGGCGTGCGCTGCCTTTCGCTCAGGTAGGACACGAGGGTGGCGGCGGAATTGGAATGCTCCTTATTGGCGTCCCCCACCAGCTTGATCTGATGGGCCACGTTGGCGGTCGAGACAGAAATATTTTTGATGGCCTGGGCCTGCTCCTTGATGCCTAGAGCCGCCTGTTCCGAGAGCGCCTTCAGCCGATCCGTGTTGGTGTCGACCTGTGACGCCGCCGACGCCTGTTCAGTCAGGGCTTGTGAAATCGAAGACACCAGTTGACGCAAGCGCTCCGCTTCCTTGGAAATCTGGTCCGTCGCTGATCCGTGTTCGAGCAGCGCCCGCGAGGTGGAAACTCCCACCTTGCGCATGACATCGACCGCCGACACCACTTGGCTAGCGCCGGCAGCCTGCTCGGTCGTTGCCTTGCGCAGCTGCGTCGCCACGGTGGCGGTCGCCTGGACGGATTTGACGATGGTCCGAGAAGCCCGGCCGTGCTCGCTCATCGCCTGCGAAACCTCACGGGTGACTTTCCGCATTTGTCCCGAAGCCTGAATAATCATCGCCGCGCCCTTGGATTGTTCGGCCGTGGCGGTCGAAACCTGACGCGACTGAGCGGCGGTGACGCCAATGGACTCAATCACGCGCCGGTTGGCCGCGAGCTGCTCCTCCGAGGCTCGGCTGACCTGCCCCATCAGCCCGCTGGTCTCGCGAATGCCCAGAAGGATTTTTTGCAAGCCCGCCGAACCACTCTCCGAGAGCTGATGAGACTCTTCAGTGAGCCGGGCGCCATCCGCGGAAACCTGAGTCGCTTCGTGTGTGATCTGCTCCAGGTTGCGAATAATCTGCCCGATTTCGGAGGTGGCCTTCGCACATCGATCGGCCAGGTTGCGAATCTCTTCGGCCACCACCGCGAATCCACGGCCGGCATCGCCCGCGCGAGCCGCCTCGATCGAGGCGTTGAGGGAGAGCAGATTGGTCCGCTCGGCGATGACATTGATAGTGCCGACGATGCCGCCGATCTCGCTGGTGCGTTTGTTAAGCTCACGCATCACCGCTGTCGAGTTGCTCATGGTCTTGGCCACCCGCCCAATGCCCTCAATGGATTTGCGTATCGCTAGTCCCCCTTCATCCGCATCGTGGGAAACGCGGTCCGTGATCTGATGCATCTGCCGGAGCAGGTCCGCCACCGTGCGACTGGAACGATCCATCTGATTGGCGCTGGAACCCGCTTCCAGAGCAGCCTCGGTAATGCGCTCGCTGTTTTGGGCTACCGACTGGATGGAGCGAGCCATCTGCTCCACGGAGGTGAGATTCTGTTCCACGGCGGTCGACATGCCGTCGGCCATCGCATCCACCTCCTCGATGGACGCGGCCATTTCGTTCATGGAGGACAACGCCTCTTCAGCCAACCCGGTTAGCTCGTCGGCATGCCGAGCCACTCCATGCACCGAACGGCTCATCTCCTCGATGGAGGCGGCGGTTTCGTTGAGCCCCGAAACGAGATCTTCCGAATCCTTGGAGATATGCTTGGCGGTGGCCGCCACCTCGTTGATGGCGGTGGAAAGCTCGGCGGAGGAATGGGAGATCTCTTCCGTCGTGGTGGTAATGCTGGATGTGGCGGCCGCGATTCGCTTGATGGCACTGTTGGTTTGAATGGCCGAAGAAGCGGCCTCCTCGCTATGCGCCGTCACCTGCTCGACGGCGGCAACCATCTGATGGAGGGCGGCCGCGGTTTCCTCTCCGGAGGCCGCGAGCGACTTCACCTGCGCCCCCGTCTCTGTCAGGGACATCGCCATCTGACCGGCAACGTCCAAGACCACCTTCAACGAGTCTTCCTTGACCGCCGGCCTCTCCGCAGCACGCATCATGCGCTCGGTGGATTTGCGCGCCGGTCGAAGGCTCAGAGGGAGAGAGGCGGGATCACTGTTTTTGTTGGATTGCATAACGGGTTTCATCACACCAGGGTTCAATCGGAGGTTGCGACCGGAAGCGAATCTTCGATGGGAATTTGAACCTCATCGAGGGCGAGCACTCTTGCCACGTCCAGGATCAGCACTGACCGTCCCTTCACGGTGGTCATGCCCTGCACATAATTTCCTTCGATGCCCACCAGGCTGTCCCCCACGGGACGGATGGCGGAGGCGGGAATCTGGTGGAACTCTCTGGCAGCATCGACAATCAATCCCACGACGCGTTCCTGAACCTTCAGAAAGATCAAGCGAGTTTGAAGGGTATGAGGTTTGCGGGGAGCTCCGAATCGAATCCGGAGGTTGAGGGCGGGAAAGACTCGCCCTCTCGAAAAAACCACTCCTTCCACGGCAAGAGCGGTATTGGGCACCGGCGTGACGTGTTCGAGCATCTCGATGTGCTGCACTTCTGCACATTTCAGGCCGTATGCTCCTCCGTTTACCTCAAAAATGATGTAGGATTGTTCGAGGCTCATAACGTGCCTTTCGTGTTCGGGCCGGAATTCAGATCGGACTCTGAGATCGCGGGGCCGGCACGGGGACTGTGCACTAAATCGTCCGGAGCAATCACGAGCACCGGGCGGCCGTCGCCAAATTCGGTTGCCCCGGCAACGCCCGGAACACGGATCAGAGGATCGCAAAAGCTAGAGACCACAATCTCTTTCTGACCACGTACGGAGTCAACCACCAGGGCATGCGCAACACCCTCTGAGCGAATGACCAAGACGGTCACATCTTCGTCCACCGAGGGGACCGCCCGAAAAATCTTCCGCAGCCGAACCACGCGAAGCAGGCCATCCCGGTAGCAAACGAACTCCGCGCCTCCCACCGTTCGCACCGCCGCACTCGACACCTGAAGTACTTGATCCACGTGGATTTGGGGAATCGCACAAAGCTGGCCCGCAACGCTGACGATCAGCGCTTCGATGATCGACAGACTCAGTGGCAGTCTCAGGGTAAACTCCGAGCCCACCCCGACCTGGGTCGAGAGCCGCAGGGTCCCTCCCAACTCCGCGACCGTTCTAGCGACGATTGCCATACCCTCCCCTCGCCCCGCAGTGCGGTCCGGAGTGTCTCGGGTAGAAAAGCCCGATTGGCACAGCGTGGTGAGCACAGGGTTTGCGCCGTCGCTCAAGGGCGATGCTAGGCCCAGTTTCATGGCCCGCTCGGCAATCGCGCGGTGGTCAATGCCCTTGCCATCATCCGCGACCCGGATTTCTACGGCATCACCCGTGCGCCTCGCGTGCAAGACGATGGTGCCCTCACGCGGCTTGCCTTGCTGGAGCCTGACGTCCGGGGGATCAAACGCATGCGCAACCGCGTTCCTCACCAGATGCAGCAGCGGCTCTCGAAGCCGCTCAACCAAGTATTTGTCCACTTCGGTCTCCTCCCCTTCAATCCGAAGCCGGATCTCATCCTGAGATCCGCGGATCAGCTCCCGAACCACGTAGGGCATGCGGGAGAACACTTCGGCAATGGGCACCAGCCGCACCCGATATAGAGTTGAGCTCAGATCACGCAGGGAACGTCCCAAAGAGTGGTCCAAAAGCTTGAGATCGTCGTCGTCCCCGAAACGGTCCCCGAGCCGGTCTTTCAACTTAAAGCGCTGAATGAGGATTTCTCCCGTGATACGCATGAGCTCGTCCAAATGAGTGAGATCCACTCGGACCAGACGTGAAGGTGCCAAGTCAGACTCCGCGGGCGCGTTCCCCCCCTTCAGCGAGCCGTCGAGGAAGGACTCTTGTCGCGGCGAATCCGGCGGGGGCTCGAATCGCACTCCTAGCCGGGACCAATGTGCAAAGTCGGTCGGCGGAACTCGCAACTCAACGGTTAACACAAAGCTTAAGCGGCCACTAGCCTCGACAACCGGGGTGCAGCTCAAGACCTTGCCGATGTCGGACAACCGATGCCGCACGACATCAATGCCTACCCCCTGCTGGGCAAGAGCCGGGGTGGGCGTGAAATGGCAGGTCCAAGCCTCCGGCTTCTCACCCGAATCCTGCTCCTCGCTCGCATCCTCATTCTCTTCCGGTTGGGAACCGTCGGGTGTCGGATGGATTCCCTCTCCTCTCTCGCGTGACAACCAGTCAGTCCACTCCCGTTCGAGATTATTAAGCCTGGGCAACGGCAGCTTTCCACGATGAGCCACGAGAAACTCTCTTAATCGTTCGGTGGCGACCCCGATCGAATCAACCAGAGCGGAAGACAACTTCAGTTCACCACGAACAACGGCGCGAACCACCGCTTCCATAGCGTGCGCTACCTGTTCCGCAGGTCTGAGACCAACGATGCCGCAATTGCCCTTAAAAGTGTGCAGTGCACGAAACAACTCCTGCAAATGGCGATCGCGTTCGAACGCAGTGGATCGGACTTCGACCGCGCCAAGATGAGTCCCCATCGAGGCGAGGAGTTCATCACACTCGGCATAAAACTCCTCGAGCAGATCCTGGCGCAGTTCTTCAGGTAGTTCAGAACTCATGCAGCAAATCACTCCCCCTAGGATGAATCATTCAGGTCTTTATAATGGTCTCCATACGCAGCAGCATTCCCTCAGGCAGCGAGTTCTTGTAAAAGGATTTATCAGCGCGAAGCAAGGAGTCATGATAACAAAAGTTTGCTGGGAAATGCGCGGTTGGCATCGACCAAATTGGCAGCCCAGTCAGGCTCGGGCATCTTGCAAAGCCCGGGCTGAAATCGTGCAAAATGCATTAAGTAGTGCCTCTCTGCAAACGGGGGCGTTGGAAGGCACGGAGGATTGTGGACGGGTTTGAGCAGGCCTTTGGAGATAACTCTCCTGAATGCCCAAGGCATATGCCGGTGCTTCCCTCGCTATCGAACCGATCCGTTCAAAGACACATGCCCTTTGGCAACCCGTGAGAAATAGTTTCCTCTTCGGATCAGATCCTCAGGCGACCCAAACTCGCTGACAACCCCCGCCTCCAGGACCAGGATATTATCAACGCACTGTATGGTGGAAAGGCGATGGGCAACCATGAGGGTCGTTCGTCCCTGCATCAACGCCTGAAGGCTTTCGACCACCTGCCCCTCGCTCTCCACATCCAAAGCGCTGGTAGGCTCATCCATGATGAGGATCGGAGCATTTTTCAGAAAAGCCCGGGCAAGGTTGATACGCTGACGCTCGCCCACGCTCAACGAATCGCCCCCCTCGCCAATAGTAGTCCGATACTGATGCTTCAAGTCACAGATAAAACCGTGGGCGTTGGCAGACTTCGCGGCCTTCTCGATCTCCGCCATGGAAGCGTCCGCTTTTCCAAACGAAATATTCTCAGCGACGGTGGTAGGAAGGATGATGGGCTCTTGCAGGACCAGAGCGATTTGCGCCCGCAACTCCCGAACCCGCAACTGGCGAAGGTCAACCCCCTCGAGAAGAACGCTCCCCGTGGCGGGATCTATGAAGCGGGGCAACAGATTTAACAGCGTGGTTTTGCCAGATCCGCTGGGACCAATGATAGCGGTCGATTGTCCGGCGCGGAGCTGAAAGGAAAGTCCGTTCAGCACGTTTCGGCACGGTTCGTATCCGAAAGTCACGTTGTCGAACTCGATGTTCCCTTTGACCTCCAGAGCCTCACGTGCGGCCCGTGCTCGAGAGCGCTTAACCCGATCACTTCGCACCGGCCGTGCGTTCGGTGCATCTTTCACCTCATCCGGGGCGTCTAATACCTCGAACACCCGCTTGATGCTCGCGCTGGCGGTCGAAAGCGTGGCGCCCACCATGGAGAGCTGATTGAGGGGATCAAACATTTGGCCCAGGTAAGCCAGAAAGACCAACAATTCGCCCAAGCTAAGCTGGTTCTCCAAGACCTGCCGAGCGCCAAACCACGTCAGGAGGGCGGTGTCGCTCGTCAGTAGAACGGAGATGGCCAGCCAATAGAACACCTCTAAGCCATGCTGCGACAGTTTGCGTCGTTGTGCCCGGCTCGTCTGGTCCTGGAATCGTTGCTCGGCCTCTTGCTCGCGGGTGTAGCTTTGCGTGAGCGGCAGCGCCTGGATTCCCTGATGAATGAGCGAATAGACTTTGCTTTCGGCCTGCTGAGCCTTAACTCCGCGGGCTTTGAGTTCCTTGCTAAACGCTCGCACCGTGAAAATCAGGAGGGGAATCGCGGCCAAAGCGAACAGGCTCAGCTGCCAGTTGAGCGCGAGCATCACCCCGGACATCAGAAGCAAACTGAAGAGGGCTGATAGTGAGGTAAACACACCCTGTTCCAGCAACGATTGGAAAGCGCAGGCATCAGTGCCGGCTCGGAATATGAGATCGCCCGGTTCCGTCCCCTTGTGAAACCTCATCGAGAGTCTTTGCAGCCACCCGAAAACATCGTCCCGAACTCTTTGAAGCCCGCGCAGTCCGACCGAAATGGTGAGGTAATTCTGGCCGGCCGAAAGGACGGCGTGCAACAGATGCAAACTCATGAAGATCACAATGAGAGTGCCCAGCAGTTGCGGCTTGGACCAGTGGGACCAGGACTCCGGCAGCCACTGGGGGAAAGGCTTCTGTCCCAGAACCGAATCGACTATCAGAGCCATTGGCCAGGGCTTGAGGAGGTTCAGACCAACGCTCGCGATCATGAGGCCAACCACTACGGTGACTCTCGAGTGATCAGGCTTGAAATAGCTCAGGGCGCGAAATAGGGATTTCATGAAGATGCGGCTAGCGGGACACGCTTGGAGAGAACCCAACGAAAGTGATTAGCCTTCAATCCTCCCACAAGAGGTGAAAAACCAAGTGGGCGATTTCTTCGTGGGCGGGCTTTCGGATCGCACCTAAACTCCGAGCGATTGATTTGACCATGCCGCGGACTTTGCAGGGATCATGCCAAGAAGGGATTCTTGGGGGGCAGCTCCCTTTAATTTCGCGTGGTTGACGTGGTTCGAGGGACGTTCATTCTTCTATTCAAGCTGAACCCTCGGCCGTTGCAAATCGCCTAGAGGCTTCAGAGATTGGTAGCGTTTTGCAATTGCTGCTCACACTATCGACAGGGGCTGCGTGCTCACTTGCCGGTCGCGGAGTGGGGGGGAAGCAACCGGCTTCGATTCGGGAGACCCACGCTCGCGTAACCAGACCGACCGTTATCACGGAGAGCTTTCTTCATCGAACATGGAACCGACGGCTCCCAGCTTAAAGGACGCCAAGAGCGGGGCGCGACATGCGCCGGCTTCATAACGATCCACCTCGAACGCGGATGGTGGTTTCCGCTTTAAGATGGCACGCCCCGCCTCGAAGTGAAGGAAGTTAGGGCGACGGGTGAACGGGGCCAGCCTTGGCACGTTGCAAGCTGAGGGGCCACCATGGACACAACACAACCATCCAAGACCTGTGAGACCTGTGGGAATAATTACGATAAAGCCTTCGAGGTCGTCATGAACAACAGCAGCCACTTCTTCGATTCGTTCGAATGCGCCATTCAGGCACTGGCACCCCAATGTGCAGGTTGTGACTGCCGCATCATCGGGCACGGCGTGGAACTCGACGGGGTTATGTTCTGCTGCGTGCACTGCTCGAAGGCCTGGGGCGAAACCAATCTCAAAGATCGAGCCACTGTTCGTGGATAACCACGAGAGCCTCTCCACCGCGGATGGTCACAGGGATACTGAAGGTACCTACCCATTCGACGTCCACCTTCGACGACTGTTTTTACATGGACAGGCCGGATTTGGGTCCTAGCGAACGAGAGCGGGTAGCGGGCCTGGACCATCACATCCTCCAGACCCAAGTGCACCGCTAGTTCCGACGCACCCCCTCATGGTCGTCCGCCCCTGCGGGCTGTTCCCGTTCGATCTCGATCTGACTCGAATGGCCGACATCCGCCTTCAACACATCGGCCATCTGGCGCAGAGCGCAGTCTTTCAGAACCTTTGACGTCTAAGCGATGCAGTCGGAGGGGATGCAGAGATTGTATTCCCTGAGGTAGGCATCCATGGCGGTAAACAAAACGCAAACGTCGGCGGCGATGCCTCCAATGATCAGGCGTTTCACGCCCAGGTCCTTGAGCAGCAGCTCTAAGTTCGTGGCATAAAAGGCCGATTCCTTGGGCTTCAGTATGAAATAGTCGGAAAGGTCCGGGCTCAGCGCCCGCACTATCTCTCGCCCTTTGGACTGCAGGCAGTGATCTACAATGACCTCGAAGCTGGACTGCCATAAACCAAAATTGTCATTCGCATAGATGATCGGCACCCCGGCTCTTCGCGCTCGAGTCTTGAGGGCCTTTAACCTCCTCGCCATAGGCATTGCAGAGCGCAAGAGCTGATTGCCTCCGGGAAAGTCGAAGTCATTGATGACGTCGACGAGGACAAGGGCGCTCGATTCGGCATGTTCCGACCACATTTTGGCAAACTGGGTCACGGTTTTCTTTCCACGGGGCGTCGTTATCCCGCTTACGGTTTCGCGTGCTTCCATCTCAACAACCAAATCGGAGCGCCGCTAGAGGCACTTTCGGGAAAGCCGGGGACTAAGACGGAAAGCGGCCGGTCAGTAAGAGGAGGAGGATAATCAAAACCACCAGACCCAAGCCGCCACTGGGATAATATCCCCACCCTCGGCTGTAAGGCCACGAGGGCAGAGAGCCGACCAGAAGAACCACCAGAACGATCAGTAAGAGAGTAGATGTGGCCATACGTTTAAAGGTTGAGTTGAGACGATCTCGCTTACTTCAGCACATCAGATGCCACGGCGAGAGTGTCGAAAGGAATCGTGCGCAGCCGTCCTCACGGTAATTTCAGGCCCTGGTGTAGATAATTTCCATGGAACGGACACCATCGTTGAACATCTCCAGGAGCTTCCTGCAGCCCAGGGCAATCCACAAAAACCAGGCGGAAGTGGAGTCTGCGACGAAACGGTTGATCGGAGGTCCTGAACGCCAGAGCGTGGAAAGGGGTGTCAGGCAAGATGCAATCCGCGCTGCTTATCTACCTGAGGAATGCAAGGCCTCTGGTCCCCACCCATAGAAGACCGTCAGCGGCGGGAGATCCTCATTCGTCGCCTGCCAGAAAGGGACGAGACGGTGAAAAACCCATGAGCCCGAACAAATCGTCCACCCAGGGTCTCACCGCCACCAGAATAGTCCGCTGAGAATCGCACCGAGAGTATAGGCCAGCACATCGCCCGGATCCCCAGTGGCATGCCCCACCCATCTGGGGCCTACCCATTCAAACAACACCGACCAGAAGACCAGGTGGCTCGCGATTTCACTAACGCCCGGGGGGGTATCATGTCGGCGCAGCCCGAGTCGCCGGTGCAACCAAAGAATCGGAGGCAAGGCACAGGGGATAAGCCAGAGGTCATTAAAATAGGAATGGAGAAACCCGAGGTGAACCTGAGGCTTGAGCACCCAGCGGTTGACGGCATACGCAGCACAGCCTGTCAGGAACAGCGGATCGCGCAGATAGCCAAAGTCCCGCATGTCACAGCAGGTTAAGGATCGCCCAGCCGGAAGCTGAGGCGATGAGGAGTTTCAGCAGGAAGATTTTGATCATAGCTCGTTTAGTTGTTGATAGGTGCGCTTAACGTTCATCTCTCCACCCGGCCAATCCCTCTGCATAGCCAGGGAGGACTCACCCTGCGGCGTCACGTCATCCATGGTGAATCAGGCCACGATACATGTCAAAGGGGCTCACAAAGTCTTGCAATCCGTTTTCATCCCAGACATTGTGCAATTACAGCCTTGTCCGAAACCGAAGTAATTCAATTACTCACTATGCGTACACGTATAATCTCCCTACCCACACTAGCATTGTTAGGACTCTCGCAGCCGATATTTGCAGCGAGCTTTATTCAAAATCCGAGTTTTGAGGCAAACTACAACGCCACCTTCCCGAGCTATAGCAGCATCGATAGCTGGTCGGGCGGCAGCGGCGTAAACCAGAGCAACGGCCCATTCCACAACGGTGGCACGCCGATCCCAGATCAGGCTCGTGTCGCGTTCCTACAGGGCAGCACCTCCCTTTCCCAAGCCATCTCCGGACTCACCCCCGGTGAGACTTACTGGATTCAGTTTAACTACGATGCGCGGGGCTGCTGCGGTGGCACCATCGATGTCATTACCAAATTCAACGATGCCGACCTTGATCGAATCGTCAACCTCCGACCGGTCACCGGCGGCAAATCGTACCTGTCCCGCAATGTCGTGTTCACGCCGGATTCCGATGCGGGAACCCTCAAGTTCACCACGATCGCCGGCGGTGACGCCACCGCGCTCTTGGATGGCGTGACGATCGTTCAACGCAGCACGAACGATGTGGTGGTCATCAACCCAAGCTTCGAGGCCAGCGGCATCGTAGCCGGAACCGATGAAGTTCCAGCCGGAATCGTGAGCCCTCGCTCCATCGCCGGATGGGTCGGTGAAGGGACTTACGGGGTCGACCAGTCGGGTGTCGGGCCCTATGCCGACAACGGAACGAATCCAGACCAGGACAATGTCGCATTTATCCAGGGAGTCGGGTCCTTGCGCCAAGTCGTCCCGAACCTGTCCGCCGGAACGGAGTATGAACTCAGCTTCGCCGTGAACGCCAGCGGGGGCAGTGCTCCGCATCTGCGCGTGAGCGTCGATGGGACTGCACTCCTCGACTTGGATGTAGCTGCCGTGGGCGGGGCGGAATACCTCAGCCAGACGGTCAAGTTCACTCCGACCTCACCTTCGGCGGAGATCGCCTTCGAACAAACGGTCGATGGTAGCCACACCCTCCTGCTGGACGATGTTCGAATCAAAGGCGCGGTCATCATCCCGCTGGAGTGCATCCAATTCACCCCGTCCGCGGCCGAAATCGCGCCTGGGCAGGTGGCCAACTTCAACCTGGAAGTGGATCCTCGTCTGCTGGAAAGAGACTCGGCCACTCTCGTCCTGCGCCTGGCCAACCAGAACATCGCTCGATTGGTGGGAGCCCAAGAAGATGGAACGTTGTCCATCACCTTCCCCAAGGGCGGGCCGGCAAGCCAGCCTTTCTCTGTAACGGGAGTGGGACGCGGAGTCGCCCGAGTTGAGATCATTGACGACGCGAACCAATGTGTGAAGAACGACGCTGCCATCAATGTCGTCACCTCGCTCATCCGCAACCCGAGCTTCGAGGCGACAGCCGCCGGAGCCGCCCCCGGGTATGGCGAGATCCTGGCCTGGGAAGGCGAAGGCAATCGCGGGTTGAACAAGGCGGACGGGCCGTTCCACGATAACGGAACGATCCCCGATCGTCTCCAGGTGGCCTTCATCCAAGGCAGCGGAAAGCTGCGGCAACAGATCACCGGGCTCCAAGCCGGCAAAACCTATTGGCTGCAGTTCGCCTACAACGCGCGCAACTGCTGCGGCGGCAAGATCGACTTGGCCGTGAATTGGGATGGCACCGAGATTGGCAAGATTGCCGAAATCGCACCTGCGGGCCAAGGCGGTGCCGGAGACTACCCGCGTCATCATATCGTGTTTACCCCGTCCTCGAGCACGGGAGTGCTGGAATTCGCATCGAAGGCGGAAGGCGACGCCAGTGTGCTGATCGATGCTGTGACCCTGGTCCAAAGGAATGCGGATGAGGTGGTGGTGTTCAACCCCAGCTTCGAAGCGGAAGGGATTGCTGACGGCGTTGGTTACATCCAACCGTCGAAGATCATGGGCTGGCGCGCCACGGGCGGCTACGGTGTCAACATCGTCGGAGTCGGGCCTTTCTCCGACAACGGAACCGGTCCGGACCAGGACCGGGTGTTTCTGCTCCAGGGCAACGGAAGCTCGATCACGCAGACCATCGATGGGCTGACCCCGGGTGAAATCTACACCGTCTACGTCTGGCTGAACGCCCGGAACTGCTGCGGACCAGAAGCCACCGCTTACCAAATCGGCCTGACGGGACTCGAAGGGCCAATCGCGGAGGCGGAAATGCGCCCCGTTGGCGGGAACAACGCGTATCGGGCGGTGCGCGCGGTATTCACCGCTCCGGACGTCTCCGGAGACCTGACCATCAAACACACCTCGCCCACGGGCGACCACACACTCCTGGTGGACAATGTTCGTATCTTGCCTGGGGACGTTGAACTGCCGGTGATCCAGCAAACCGCCACCATTCAGCCCGACGGCACCATCCGCATCGCCTGGACCGCGGACGGCACCGAGGGAATGGCGCTTCAATCGGCCCCCAGCCTGGACGGACCGTGGACGAATGTGGGTGATCCCACACCAGAGGGAAATCTCAACGTGATCTTCCAGTCTCCCGATGGCAAAGCGGCCTACTACCGGCTGGTGCGCTAACATCCCGACTTAGCAACAACCCACTCACTCACTCACGGAAGGCCAGCCGGCCCGGCTGGCCTTCCTTTTTGCTCGATCAAACTTGATTCCCAACCTGGTGTCCTCACTGTATCGGCCCATGATCATCTCACCACTGCGGAGCCTGTGTTTGATCGGTTTAGTCGTGCTGGGCGGTTCCTTGTCTGCCGCCGATCGTCCGTCCCAACCCGGACTCATTTCGTCCGAATTCATCTACGAAACTGCGCCCTTCCCTTCCTGCCATGCGTCCACGCTGGTGGAGACTCCCGAGCGGGAGCTGGTTGCCTCCTGGTTTGGGGGCACGCATGAGAAGCATCCTGATGTTGGAATCTGGGTTTCGCGCCGCGAGGGTCAACGATGGACAACTCCCGTGGAGGTGGCCAATGGCGTCCAGGCGAACGGCACCCGGCATCCCTGTTGGAATCCGGTGCTCTTTCAACCGAAGCAGGGACCGCTCCTGCTCTTCTACAAGGTCGGCCCTGATCCCAAGACCTGGTGGGGAATGCTGCGAACGAGCATGGATCAAGGACGCACCTGGAGCGAGGCGCGTCGGCTGCCGGAAGGCATTCTCGGTCCGATCAAGAACAAGCCGGTCCAACTGGCCAACGGAGATATCCTTTGCCCCACCAGCATCGAGTATGACAATGGGCCCAAGCGAGTGGATTGGCGCGTGTATTTCGAGCGCACTACCGATCTGGGCGTCTCCTGGAGCAAGGTCACCCCGCCCGTGAAGGCAGACGAATCCGAGTTGAATGCGATCCAGCCAAGCATTCTCTTTCATGAAAAAAACACACTGCAGGCGTTGGGGCGAACCCGCGGCGGGCGTGTGTTCGAGACGTGGTCTAAGGACGGCGGTAAATCATGGACGGCTTTGAGCTACGGAACCCTGCCCAACCCCAATTCAGGAACGGATGCCGTCACGCTCAAAAACGGCAGCCATCTCATTGTCTACAATCACACTCCCAAGGGCCGCTCGCCGCTGAACCTGGCCATCTCCAAGGATGGCAAAAACTGGAAGCCGGTCCTGGTGTTGGAGGATTCGCCAGGCCTGGAATTCAGTTATCCGGCAATCATCCAGACAGCCGATGGCCTGGTGCATTTAAGCTACACCTGGCATCGCGAACGCATCCGCCACGTGGTCGTGAATCCCGCCAAACTCGTGGCGAGATGATTGGCCCCGCCGCAGCCGGGTTGTCGGTCAACCCATCAGTTTGGCGCGCTGTTTCCACAGCTGCCGGGGCGGAAAAATGCCCATGGGCGTGATGATGCCGGTGATCAACTCAGGGGGAGTGATGTCGAAGCCGGGGTTAAACGCCCGGCTGCTCGGATTCGCGATCCGAACATACTCGCGCTTCTTCCGATCAGTCATGCCCCAAGCGCCGAGCACTTCCCGTTCATCCCGCTCCTCAATGGGAATCTGAGCCCCCGAAGCCAGAGTCCAGTCGATGGTGGACAGCGGAATGGCGACGTAGAAGGGCACGCGATGGCGACGCGCGAGCACCGCCTTGGTGTAGGTGCCAATCTTGTTAGCCACCTCTCCGGTTTGACCCAGCACGCGATCACTACCCACGATGACCATGTCGATCTCGTCGCGAGAGAAAAGAAGTCCGGCGGCATTGTCGGCTATCACCTGATGGGAAATCCCCTGCTGCGCCAACTCCCAGGCAGTGAGGGCTGCGCCTTGGCATCGCGGACGAGTTTCATCGCAATAAACATGGAAGCGTTTCCCCAGCGCGTGCGCGGCATAGAGGGGTGCGGTGGCGGTTCCAATATCCACAAAGGCCAGCCAGCCGGCGTTGCAATGGGTCAGGATGTTCATCCCCTCGCGTATCAGCGGCTCCCCAAAATCACCGATGGCGGAACAATCCTCCAGATTACTCTCCGCGAACCCCTCCGCAGCCAGCACGGCATGCAGCTTCTGCTCCCCGACAGTGGCGCCTTGAAGGGCCGCCTCGCGGACAATGTGCATGGCATTCACCGGGTCGACCGCCGTGGGCCGTGCATCTGCCAGGGTGCGGTAGACCCGGTCGAGATGCTTGCGAAACGCGGACAGACTTCGCCCGCGATAGGCCTGAGCCCCCTGAGCCAATCCATAGGCAGCCGTGGCGCCAATCGCTCCAGCGCCACGAACCACCATGTCCCGAATCGCATCGGCTGTCGCCAGGTAATCCGGCGTCTCAATGATCTTGAATTGATGCGGAAGCAGCCGTTGCTCGATCAGTTGAACCGTGTTGCGAGCCGCGTTGAAGTCCACCGTGCGACAGAGACGCGTCTTTCCACCTACAGTCACATTCATGCCCCGATCCTCTCGAAAGAGAGGGGGAAGGCAATGAGGAAAGGATGAGAAAAATCAGCAGACGGGGGTAAGGATCGCCTGGATCTTGGCGAGCAGCTCCTGGTAGCAGGCATCCTGACGAAGATTCTCCAGGCTGCCCTCTCGTGCGATCCACTTCCAATCGTTGTAACCATGGTCAATCGCCATGGCCAAAGCGTCAGCTGCGGCACGAATCTGTCCGTTCACGGAATAACTGCAGGCAAGATTGAAAAAAGTTTGAGGATGGTGCGGCTGGAGGTGCATCAGCAGTTCGTCGATCTGAAGCCCCTGGGCATACGAACCTCTCATGAGATAGTCATCGCTCAGCAACCGAAGCGCTTCGATGTAGTGAGGATCCCGCCTGATGACCCCTTCGAGAAACCCAATCTCGATGTCTAATTCCCGCATTTGTTGGCGGCTGAGTCTCTTCCTGGTACGGCTCTTTTTGGCCATGTCGCAAGTCCGGTTGCGGCGCTTGAAGCCAGTTCAACGAACGATTTTGATTCCGACGACCGAAATATTCCTTTAAATCCCGTCGTCACTTCATCCATCGGCGAACGGTGATCGCGGCTTAACCGGGAATCACCGGGAATGTCGGCGAATGACTGCCCGGAATCCTCCGCGGCACCGAAGGGGTGAACTGTGCAGTCTACTCCGTTGCTATGAAATGTCTCGTTACGGGCGCCTCCGGATTCGTAGGTGCCAACCTGGTTCACGCGCTGGCAGCCCAGGGGCACAGCGTCAAGGCCCTTGTGCGTCGCACCAGTGACTTGCGAGGTCTGGAGGGAGCCGATTATGAACCGGTATCGGCGGATCTCGAGGACCCTGGCCAACTCACAAAGGCGCTTCGAGGGGTCGATTGGTGTTTCCATGTCGCCGCCAGTTATCATCTCTGGCTACCCGACTATCGTCCAATGTATGCCGCCAATGTGGAAGGGACGCGAAACCTGATCGAGGCCGCACGAGAGGCCGGTTGTTCTCGCATCGTTTATACCAGCACCGTGGGGTGCATTGGCCTGCCCAAGGAAGTGGATGGGCAGATTCAGCCTACTGATGAATCGACTCCGGTCTCCGAAGCCCAGATGAGCAATCACTACAAGCGCTCCAAGTGGCAGGCGGAGGTGGTGGCCCGAGAGCTGGCGAGCAAGGGCGCGCCGGTGGTCATCGTGAATCCCAGCGCTCCCATCGGGCCACGCGACGTTAAGCCAACGCCGACCGGCAAGGTCATTGTCGATTTCTTGAACCGCGCGATGCCGGCCTACCTGGACACCGGTTTAAACTGGGTGCATGTGCGGGATGTCGCCCAAGGTCACATCCTGGCCGCCGAAAAAGGCCGCTTAGGCGAGCGCTACATTTTGGGGAATCGGGAAGGCAATTGGACCATGAAGCAAGCATTCGATGTCCTGACCGAACTGACCGGAATCCGGGGACCTGGATTCCAGGTGCCGTATGGAATTGCCTATGCTGCTGCTTGGGTCGACGAGGGGATTGCCCGTTTCACCGGCAAACCGCCTAAAGCCCCGCTGGCCGGGGTACGCATGGCTCGTTACAAGATGTTCTTCGATCCGTCCAAAGCGATCCGCGAGCTGGGGTTGCCTCAGACTTCACCCCGCCAGGCGTTGCAGGATGCGGTCGATTGGTTCCGGAGGCAGGGGTATGCCAAGAGGGGGAGTGACGAGTGATGAGTGATGAGTGATGAGTTTTTGGGACGCTACCGGTCGGCGAGGGACGATTACGTTTACGTTTACGTTTACGAAGGGAGGGAGGCGACTATGGAGTGCGGAGACATGTCTCCGCTTTTCCTGCACGTGGCGGAGTGGCTTGTGGTGAGCGGATTATCC